>CAXUEV010000076.1:0-7186 GCA_964250105.1 uncultured Sphingomonadaceae bacterium | reverse complement strand
TCCGATGGGCCGGACTCTAGCTCCAGATGGAGGAAAAAACGGGGGTCAGGTCACCTCCATTTCGTGGCTCCGCGCTCTTGCGTCAGTTGGCGAAGGTCTGAATGATCCTTCCAGAGGTCGCCAGACCAGGAAGTGGAAGGCTGTCCAATGTCTCACGCCGAAAGGATAATCCGCCTACGAACGGTGCTCGATCGAACAGGCCTGTCCTGTTCCACTCTCTACCGCAAGATCGCGAACGGCACGTTCCCCGCAAAATCCCTATCAGCGTCAACGGTGCGGGCTGGCACGAGTCCTCCGTCAACCGCTGGATCGCCAACCCGGCCCTCTATAGCGAGCAAGCACCATGAGCGCGACTGCTTTCGCCGATCCGATCTGCGTTCGCGTAAACGATGCCGCCCGCATGATCGGCGTTGGCCGCACCAAGCTCTATGAGCTGATTGCGGCGGGCGACGTCGAGACCGTGAAGCTCGGGAAGTCCACCCGCGTTACCACCGCCAGCCTGCACAACCTTATCACGCGGCAGCGCGGAGCGGCATAGGCTCGGACGCCGTGGCGACGGCGTCTTTGCTTCGGATCGCTAACACCTTGTCTAGATACTCGGCCCAACGCGCCATGAGATTGCGCCGCTTCTCGAAGAAGTCCGTTCGCCGATAGGCCGCCTCCACCTTGTTCGACAGCTTGTGTGCCAGCGCTTTGTCCGCAACCTCCTTTGAAAAGCGCGTCCGCTCCGATGACCAGTCGGTGAAGGCGGAACGGAAGCCGTGGACAGTCACGCCCCTGATTCCGTCGTCGCGCAACAGCTTCGTCATCGTCATGTCGCTAATCGGCTTCTCGCCATCGGCGGAGAAGACGAGGCCAGTGTCGCTGGCGCGTTCCTTCCACCGCTTGCGCAGCAGCGCCAAGGCCGGAACCGACAGCGGCACGACATGGGTTTCGCCCGCCTTCATCCGTTCGCCCGGAATGATCCAGATACCCTTGTCCAGGTCGAACTCGGTCCAGACGGCGAAGCGCGTCTCGTTGGAGCGCACGGCATTGTAGATGGTGAAGCGCAGCGCGTCGCGGCCCGTGGTCGGCGATGCCGCTGCCAGCTTCGCCATGAGAGCGGGCACATCGGTGTAGGGCATGGCTTCCAGATGGCCACCCTTGTCCATCTGACGCGGAAAGCCCTTGCGGACGGAGCGCAGCGAGGTTTCCTCGTTCCGCCAGCCCTTGATGTGGGCGAAGTCTAGTACCGCGCCGATACGTTGCAGGATACGCCGCGCCGTATCTGGGATTTCAAGCCAGATCGGCGACAGCACCTCGACGACTGCGGCGCCGTCCACTGCGTCCACCGGCGTGGTGCCGATCGTCGGGAAGACGTGGTTCTCGAAGCTGGAAATCCAGGTGGCGTGACGCCGGTTCTTCCAGCCCTCCTTCAACGCCTCGTAGCAATCACGCGCCGCCCTCTCGAAGGTCGGCGCGACCTTGCGCGATTTGCGCCGCTCGGCGACCGGATCGACGCCCGCTTGAACCTGACGTCGCAACGCCGTCGCCGCTTCGCGCGCTTCCGCCAGCGTTACATCAAGCGCCGATCCGAGGCCGTAGTCGCGCCGCCGGCCATGCCGCTGCATCCGCAGCACCCAGGTCCGCGCGCCACTGTCCTTAACGAGCAGGCACAAGCCCCGCCCATCGACATGGCGACCGGGCTTGGCGTTTTTTCACTTTCAACGCGGTCAGTGCCATCGTTCGAGTCCCTGCTGGGGATTTCCGAGTATGTTCCCACATATTGATGGGAAGCTGCTCCCACGATCGTTCCCACATTTCGATGCGATTTCAGGCAAATAAGGGCGATCGAAGGCGAACATAATATGAGCGAAAGTGTTGGTTTTACAGTGTAGTTAGATACACCCTGGACCTGCCTGGGATTAAAGTTCTACACTCGTAGGGGTCACCAGTTGCTCGGGCCGCGACCTTGCCTGCGCACGAAATAGGTTTCCCGCGCCTCGCCGGTCTCGCATAAGGTTAGCCGGTCAACGGGGAAACGCTATGTCGATCACGACCCGCATCGCCTGGGCGATGGCGATGCTGGCGACGCCGGTCGCCGCTCTGGCGCAGGATGGGCAGTCGCTTCGACTCGACCAGCAGGCGTTCCGTGCGCTCTACCAGGAGATGGTCGAGACCGACACGAGCATCACGACGGGCAGCTGTACCGATCTCGCGGCGAAGATCGCGGCTCGCTTCAAGGCGGCGGGCTTTGCCGACGACCGGATCACGACCTTTTCGGTGCCCGACCATCCCAAGGAGGGCGGTCTCGTCGTCGTCTATCCGGGCACGTCGACGACGGCGAAGCCGATGCTGCTCCTCGGGCACATCGACGTCGTCGTCGCCAAGCGGGAGGATTGGACGCGCGACCCGTACAAGCTCGTCGAGGAGAACGGTTATTTCTGGGGCCGCGGCACGTCGGACATGAAGGCGATGGACGCGATCTGGGTCGACAGCCTGATCCGTTTCAAGCAGCAGGGCTACAAGCCCAAGCGGACGATCAAGCTCGCGCTGACCTGCGGCGAGGAGACGAGCACCGCCTTCAACGGCGCGGGCTGGCTGGCGAAGAACCGGCCAGACTTGGTCTCGGCCGAGTTCGCGCTCAACGAAGGCGGCGGCGGCCGCAGCGACGGGCACGGCAAGCTCGTCATCTCGACGCTGCACGTCGGCGAGAAGACCGCGATCAACTACCGCATCGAGGCGACCAATCCCGGCGGTCACAGCTCGGCGCCGGTCAAGGACAATGCGATCTACGAGCTCGCCGACGCGCTCGCCAGGATCCGCGCCTATGATTTCCCGGTGATGATGACCGATACGACGCGCGCCTATTTCCGCATCGCGGGCAAGGCGCGCGGCGACGATCTGGGTGGCGCGATGATCGCCGTTGCCGGCGACCCGCAGAACAAGGCGGCGCTCGCCATCGTCGATACCGACAAAAGCTATCACTCGATGCTGCGCACCACCTGCGTCGCGACCTTGCTCGACGGCGGCCACGCCAACAACGCACTGCCGCAGCGCGCCGGCGCCAACGTCAACTGCCGTATCTTCCCCGGTGTCTCGCCGGATGCCGTTCGCGACCAGCTGGCTGCCGTGATCGCCGACCCGCGCATGACGGTGACGCAGACCGACAGCCGCGGTCCGGTGGCCAAGCCGGTGCCGCTCGATCCGAAGATCGTCGGCCCCGCGGAGAAGCTGCTTGCCAGATATTATCCCGGCGTGCCGCTGGCACCGGTGATGTCGACCGGCGCCACCGACGGCATCTTCCTGGAGGCGATCGGCATCCCGGCCTACGGGCCGCCCGGCACCTATGGCGATCCCGACGGCAACGGCACCCACGGCCTGAACGAGCGCGCGATCGTCAAGGCGGTGTATTCGGGGCGCGACTATCTCTTCGACCTCATCAAGGCCTACGCAGGATAGCGGCCGCTTCGCGCCTAAGCCGCACCGTTTCGGGTCAGCCGGCCGCGCGACGCAAGCTGAACCGGGGGAGCCTCAGGGGTGACGGAGACGGGGCATCGTACCGGACTGCTGCTGGGGATCGGCGCCTATACATTGTGGGGGCTGCTGCCGCTCTACCTGAAGCTGCTGCACGGCGTGCCGGCGTTGCAGGTGCTCGCACATCGCGTCTTGTGGTCGATGCTGCTGCTGGCGGCGCTGGTCGTGGCGCTACGGCGGGGGCGGGCGGTCGTGACCGCGGCGCGCGGGCGCACATTGCTGCTGCTGTGTGCCTCCGCCGCGCTGATCGCGGTGAACTGGCTGGTCTACATCTGGGCGGTGCTGAACGGGCACGTGCTGGAGGCGAGCCTCGGCTACTTCCTCAATCCACTGGTCAACGTCGTGCTGGGGGTGACGGTGCTGCGCGAGCGGATCGGGCGCGGGCAGGCGGCCGCGATCGTACTCGCCGTGCTGGGCGTGGGGGCGATGGCGTCCGCGCGCGGCGGCTCGCTCTGGATCCCGGTGACGCTGGCGCTCTCGTTCGGCACCTACGGTCTCATCCGCAAGGTGGCCGCGATCGACTCGCTCGGCGGGCTGACGGTCGAGACGCTGCTGTTGGCGCCGGTCTGCCTTGCCGTCGTGCTGCACGCCGGTGCCGTGGGCCAAGCCGCATTCGGGCACGACCGCACCCTCGACCTGTTGCTGGTCGCCGCCGGGGCGGTCACCGCGGTGCCCCTCCTCATGTTCGCCGCGGCGGCACGGCGGCTGCGCTACACGACGATGGGGCTGCTGCAGTACATCGCGCCAACGCTCCAGTTCCTGGAGGCGGTCCTCGTTTTCGGCGAGCCGCTGCGCGCGGTCGAGCTCGCCGCCTTCGGGCTCATCTGGAGCGGCTGCGCGCTCTATGCATGGGACGCGCTTCGTTCGGCCGCAGCGCGCGCGAATTAGAGGCGGACGAGCCTCTTCAGCGTCTCGGAATAGTAATCGGCAACCGGATTGGGCGGTGGCGGTGGCGGGTGCTTCGTCAGGCGGCGGGCGATCGCGAGACCGCCGGGCGACAGGCTGTACGGCGCGCGCTCGCCGGTGACGACATCGATCCACGCCGGGATGATCGTCGGCGCTGCCAGGCACGCGGTCCAGAACTTGGCGATGTTGGCGGCCTGCGACGACCGCCCGCCGAGCAATAGATACAAGGGGATACGCATCGCGTCGAAGCCGAAACGGGGCGGTCGTCCGTTCGCCGGAGCAGTGCCGGCCGCGGTAACGTCGACCCAGTCGCACGGTAGCTTGAACTCGCCGAAACACGCTTCGGCGAGCAGTTTTTCTCCGTCGTCGATCAAGTCTCCCCAGTCCTCGCTGCGATCCGCCGCGTAAAAGGCATCGAGCGCGGGCCATATATAATAGGACGGGTTGACCGTCGTCGTCTTCTCGTCGGTAAAACCGTCCGAACCGGGCAGGAGTAGTGTCCGTCCAGTACTGCGATCGAGCAGACGCGCGCGGATTGCCGTGCGAATTTCGGTGGCACGCTTGAGATATTCGGGACGGTTCCAGCGTTTGTGGGCGCGCATCAGGGCCCAGGCGATCAGGATGTCGCCGTCGGCGGCGTTGTTCGGGTCGCCGACGGGGACGGCTTCGGTGGGTGCGTAGCGCCACGAGAAGAGCGCGACGTCCTTCCGCGCCAGCACCTGCTCGGTCCAGCCGTGGATCGAGTCGAACGCCTCCTGATCGGCGGCGGCCTCGGCCAGGAGCATGCCATAGCCTTGCCCCTCGCTGTGGCTGATGCCGCCGTTGCCGGTGTCGACGATCCGTCCGTCGGGACGGAGGAACGTCGTCTTGTAGGCGATCCATTCCGGATCGATGATCTTAAGCGGTTGTTTTAACACAGGTTTAGGCTGCTTGGTCTTCGCCGCGTCGGCCTTGCCGCAGCCTGTGATCAGCGTGTTCGCGGCGAGGGTGGCGGTGAGCGCGTGGAGGAAATCGCGGCGGTCAAAGGCCATAGCGAACGCTTATCGTGTCCTCGCCCTGTGCCAGCAGCCGGGTCCGCAGGCGGTCGCTGGCGCCGATATCGCTGAACCACCCATCGTAGCAACCCTCGAGCAAGGCCACGGTGGCTTGGCGGGCGGCGGGGCCGTCGGCGAGCGGGGGGCCGAAGCGATGTTCGGCGTCGAGGCCGTCGGCGCGCAACTCCAGCGACACCTCGCCCAGTCCAAGGCCGCGCCACACGCGGTTCATCGCCAGCATCATCGCGGCAAGATCGCAGTCCGGCGGTAGCGGCCGCGCCGCCGCCAGCCGCCGCCCCGCCGCGAAGAAGAACCCGTGCGCCTGCTCGGCCGAGGCGCCCGCCAGCACCTGCTCGACGAGCAGCGCGACGAGCGACGCCGGCGGCTCCTGCGCCTCGGGCTCGTCGTCGTTGGCGCGGTACATCGCGGTGAGGCTCATCGCTGCCCTCCCAGGGTCTGCTTGATCCCGACCGACGCGCGCAGTTCGTTATAGTCGCCGAAGCTGTTGTAGTTGACGTCGCCGCCGACCTTCATCGTCGGGTTGACCGGATAATAGGCCGAGGCGCCGGCGGCGAGCCCGAAGCCGGTCTGGCTGATGCTGTCGAAGCTCGCGCGGACGTCGTTGTCGAGCGCCTTGAGCGCGTCGAGTTCGAGCTGCGCCGCCGGATCGGTCGGGTACAGCGACGCCGACTTCTGGTTGTAGCTCTGGTAGCCCGGCGCGGCGCTGACGTCGATCTCGAGGCCGCGCCGCCGCAGCTTGTAGCGGAGCGGGAAGCTGACGCTGAAGAAGCTCTGCGGGCTGAAATAGCCGCCGTGACCGAAGGTGAAGAAGTTCTGGTTGTTGGCATAATCCTGGTAGTTGCCGTTGATCCCGAGGATGATCGACGAGGTGCCGTCGTTCATCACCTCGGTATAGCCGCCGGCGTTGACCTGGAGGCCGGTGTTGCGGCGGACGTTGCGGCCGGTGTAGCGATACCACGAGCCGTCGGCGTAGAGGCCGCTGCCGTTGCGGTCGTACGACAGCGACGCACCGCCGCCGGCGCGGCGGACCGCACCCCAGAACTGGCCCGACACCGGGTCGTTGGTGCCGGCGTACGCGACGACGCTGTCGGTCACCGGCCGCCGCTCGCCCCAGATGCGCGCGCTGATCGTCGGCGACAGGCGCGGCGTCACGGTCACGCCGCCGACGACGGTTGTGCGGCCGAAACCGAGCGGCGTGCTGCCGACATCGGCCTTGACCAGCCGGTTCTCGTATCCGGCCGAGACCGCGACGCCCGACGCGTGCTGCGTGTCGGCGAGGACCAGCGCCGACGGCAGCGCGGCGACAATGCCCTGCGCCTCGGGCGTCGGGTTGCGGCCGAAGCGCGCCAGTCCCGATCCGCTCGGACGGCCGGCATCGAGCGCGAGCGCGGTCGCCTTGGCCGATACGCGGCCGCCGGCGAAGCCGGTCGAGAGTTCGGCGGTGCCGCTGACCTCGCGGAGCTCGCTGAGCCCGGTCTCGCCCGACCGCTGGCGGTAATCGGTGCGGACGTCGGCGCGCGTGCCCGTCGGTCCGAGCGCCTGCAGATCCTCGTCGATCGACCGCAGGACCGGGTCGGCCGCGCCGATGTCGTTCCGCGCGACCGTCCGGCGGCGGCTTTCGCGCGTATCGCCGGGTGACGGCGCGCCGAACGGATCGGCGGGATCGTTCGGCACGTCGCCGGCGAACGCGCCGCCGCGCGAACGCCGGC
>CAXUEV010000075.1:0-7231 GCA_964250105.1 uncultured Sphingomonadaceae bacterium | reverse complement strand
CCGCCGCTTCGACGATCGCTTCGACTATCTGTTCAACAGCTATTACGAGGCGGTCGGCGCGCGTCATCCGCGCGCCGCGCGCGGCCTGCTGACGCGGCCGTCGCTCGCCGCGATCGTCGACTGGCGGCGTCACGTCGACGCCGCGCTCGACGTCGCCTGGGACCGGCTGCCGGCGGCGGCGCACGACCTGATCGCGCTGGGCACCGCGCACGAGCAGCAGCATCAGGAGCTGCTGCTGACCGACATCCTCTACCTGTTCGCGCAGAATCCGCTCGTGCCGGCGGTGTACCCGTGCGGTCCGGCGACCGCGCCGGCGCCGTCCCGCGGCTGGACCGCGCATCGTGCCGGGCGCGTCGCGGTCGGCCACGCCGGGCCGGGCTTCGCCTTCGACTGCGAAGGGCCGGCGCACGACGTCCTGCTGCAGCCCTTCGCCCTCGCCGAAAGCTGCGTGACCAACGCCGACTGGGCCGATTTCATCGCCGCCGGAGGGTACTCCACGTCCGCGCTATGGCTCGCCGACGGCTGGGCCTGGGTCCAGCGCGAAGCCGTCGCCGCGCCGCTCCACTGGCGCGGCGACGGCGATGAATTCACCCTCGCCGGGCGCCGTCCGCGCCTCGCCGATGCGCCGGTGGCGCACGTAAGCCATTATGAAGCCGATGCTTTCGCCACCTGGGCGGGGTCGCGCCTGCCGACCGAGTTCGAGTGGGAGGCGGCTGCCGCCGGGGCCGATCCGGCCGCCGGCAACCAGCTCGACGGACCCGCCGGCATCGCCCCCACCGGCGGATCCGGCCTGTTCGGCGACGTCTGGACGTGGACCGCCAGCGCCTTCCTGCCGTATCCCGGCTTCCGCCCCGCGGGCGGTGCCGTCGGCGAGTATAACGGCAAGTTCATGTCGGGCCAGATCGTCCTCCGCGGCGCCTCGTGCGCCACCCCGCGCGGGCATAGCCGATTGACTTTGCGTAACTTTTTCTACCCCCACCAGCGCTGGCAGTTCGCCGGCCTGCGCCTGGCGAAGGACGCCTGATGCCGCGCGACGGCGACTTCGCGCAGGCGGTGCTGACCGGCCTCGCCCAGCCGCGCAAGACGATCCCCGCGCGCTATTTCTACGACGCCGCCGGCTCCGAACTGTTCGAGGCGATCACCCGCCTGCCCGAATATTATCCGACCCGCGTCGAGGTCGCCCTGCTCGAAGCGCACGGCACCGCCATCGCCGCGCTCGTCGGACCGGGCCGCGCCGTGATCGAGTTCGGTTCGGGCTCGTCGGCGAAGACGCCGCTGCTATTGCGGACCGTCGCCGCCTCGGCCTATGTCCCGGTCGACATCTCGGCCGACTTCCTCGCGCTCGCCGCCGCCGACCTCGCCCGCAAGCTGCCCGACCTGTCGGTGCTGCCGCTCGCCGCCGACTTCACCCGACCGCTGCGGCTGCCCGCCGCCGTCGCCGGCCGGCCCAAGCTCGGCTTCTTTCCCGGCTCGACCCTCGGCAACCTCGCCCCCTATGCCGCGGTCGACCTGCTCCGCGCCTTCGTCGGCACGCTCGGCGACGGCGCGTGGCTCGTCATCGGTCTCGACCTGCGCAAGGAGCACGACGTGCTCGAGGCGGCGTACAACGATGCTGCCGGCGTCACCGCCGCGTTCAATCTCAATCTGTTGGCGCGGATCAACCGCGAGCTCGACGGCACGATCGACCTCGCCGACTTCGACCATCACGCGCCGTGGAACCCCGATCTCGGCCGGATCGAGATGCATCTCCGCGCCCGCCGCGATGTCGACTTCACCGTCCTCGGGCAGCGCTTCGCGATGTCTGCCGGCGAGACGATCCACACCGAGAACAGCTACAAATGGAGCATGGTCGAGGCGCGGCTGCTCGCGCGCGCCGCCGGCTGGTCGCCCGTCGAAGCGTGGACCGACGCGGCGGCGATGTTCGCGCTCCACCTGTGGCGCAGCGACGCCGCACCCGTCGAACCGTGAGTTGACGGACCCGCGCCCGACTTCCTACAGGGGGCGGCACAAATCTCTGGAAGGCGAGCGATGAAGGTGCTGGTGCCCGTCAAGCGGGTGGTCGACTATAACGTCAAGGTTCGGGTCAAGGCCGACGGCAGCGGCGTCGAGCTCGCCAACGTCAAGATGAGCATGAACCCGTTCGACGAGATCGCCGTCGAGGAGGCGATCCGGCTCAAGGAGAAGGGCCTCGCCACCGAGATCGTCGTCGTCTCGATCGGCGTCCAGCAGTCGCAGGAGACGCTCCGCACCGCGCTGGCGATGGGTGCCGACCGCGGCATCCTCGTCGTCACCGACCAGGTCACCGAATCGCTCG
This sequence comes from uncultured Sphingomonadaceae bacterium, assembly GCA_964250105.1. Classification (GTDB taxonomy): domain Bacteria; phylum Pseudomonadota; class Alphaproteobacteria; order Sphingomonadales; family Sphingomonadaceae; genus Polymorphobacter_B. The sequence continues at coordinate 4,917 of CAXUEV010000075.1, read as the reverse complement.
CCGTCGCCAAGATCCTCGCCAAGATCGCCGCCGAGGAGCAGCCCGGGCTGATCATCCTCGGCAAGCAGGCGATCGACGACGACGCCAACCAGACCGGGCAGATGCTCGCCGGCCTGCTCGGCTGGCCGCAGGGCACGTTCGCGTCGAAGGTGACGCCCGCCGACGGCCATGTCACGGTCGCCCGCGAAGTCGACGGCGGCAGCGAGACGGTCGATCTCAAGCTTCCCGCCGTCGTTACCACCGACCTGCGGCTGAACGAGCCGCGCTACGCCTCGCTGCCGAACATCATGAAGGCGAAGTCGAAGAAGATCGACGCGAAGACGCCCGCCGACTACGGCGTCGATCCGACGCCGCGGCTGACCGTCGTCAAGGTCAGCGAGCCGTCGAAGCGCACCGCCGGGATCAAGGTCAAGACCGTCGACGAGCTCGTCGACAAGCTGAAGCTGTTGGGAGCGATCGCATGAGCGTCCTGGTTCTGGCCGAGCACGACAACCATCTGCTCAAGGATGCGACGCTGGCGGCGGTGACCGCGGCCGGCGAGCTCGGCGGCGACGTCCACCTGCTGGTCGCCGGGCACGACGCTCGCGCTGTCGCCGATGCCGGCGCCAAGGTCGTCGGCGTCGCCAAGGTGCTGCTCGCCGACGATGCCGCCTTCGAGAACGCGCTGGCGGAGAATCTCGGGCCGCTGATCGTCGGGCTGATGGCGAACTACGACGCGATCGTCGCGCCGGCGACGACGCGCGGCAAGAACGTCATGCCCCGCGTCGCCGCCGCGCTCGACGTCGCCCAGATTAGCGAGATCCTGTCGGTCGAGGGGCCCGACACCTTCACCCGGCCGATCTACGCCGGCAACGCCATCGCCACGGTCAAGTCGTCGGACGCGAAGAAGGTCATCACCGTCCGCGGTCCGGCGTTCGCCAAGGCGGCGACCGAGGGCGGCAGCGCCACGGTCGAGACGATCTCGGCCACGCCCGATGCCGGCCTGTCGACCTTCGTCGGCGCCGAGCTGACCTCGTCGGCGCGGCCCGAGCTGACCGCGGCGAAGATCATCGTCTCGGGCGGCCGCGCGCTCGGCAGCTCCGAGAAGTTCCACGAGATCATGGAGCCGCTGGCGGACAGCCTGGGTGCCGCGCTCGGCGCAAGTCGTGCCGCGGTCGATGCCGGCTATGTGCCGAACGATTACCAGGTCGGGCAGACCGGCAAGATCGTCGCCCCCGAACTCTACGTCGCCGTCGGCATCTCGGGCGCGATCCAGCACCTGGCGGGGATGAAGGACTCGAAGTTCATCGTCGCCATCAACAAGGACGACGACGCGCCGATCTTCCAGGTCGCCGACGTCGGGCTCGTCGGCGACCTGTTCACGCTGGTGCCCGAACTGACGGCAAAGATCGGCGCCCAGTAGCGCCGCTGTGCCGCACTCCGTCAACCAGGCGCCGGTCAGGAAGGTCGTCCTCGCCTTCTCGGGCGGGCTCGACACCAGCGTCATCCTCAAATGGCTGCAGCAGACCTACGCCTGCGAGGTCGTCACCTTCACCGCCGACCTCGGCCAGGGCGAGGAACTCGAACCCGCCCGCGCCAAGGCGCAGATGATGGGCGTGCGCGAGATCTTCATCGAGGACCTGCGCGACGAGTTCGTCCGCGACTATGTCTTCCCGATGATGCGCGCGAATGCGCTCTACGAAGGCCAGTATCTGCTCGGCACGTCGATCGCGCGGCCGCTGATCGCCAAGAAGCAGATCGAGATCGCGCGCGCGGTCGGCGCCGATGCGGTCAGCCACGGCGCCACCGGCAAGGGCAACGACCAGGTCCGCTTCGAGCTCGGCTATTATGCGCTGGCCCCGGACATCCGCATCATCGCGCCGTGGCGCGAGTGGGATCTGACCAGCCGCGAGGCGCTGATCGCGTTTGCCGAACAGCATCAGATCACCGTCGCCAAGGACAAACGCGGCGAGGCGCCGTTCTCGACCGATGCCAACCTGCTGCACACCTCGTCGGAGGGCAAGGTTCTCGAGGACCCGTGGGACGAGGTGCCCGACCACGTTTATTCGCGCACCGCGAACCCCGAGGACGCGCCGGCAACGCCGCAATATATCACGATCGACTTCGAGCGCGGCGATCCGGTCGCGGTCGACGGCGACGGCCTCGGTCCCGCGGCGCTGCTGGCGCGGCTCAACGATCTCGGCCGGACGCACGGCATCGGCCGGCTCGACCTCGTCGAGAACCGCTTCGTCGGGATGAAGTCGCGCGGCCTCTACGAGACGCCCGGCGGCACCATCCTCCACGCCGCGCACCGCGGCATCGAATCGATTACGCTCGACCGCGGCGCGGCGCATCTGAAGGACGCGCTGATGCCGCAATATGCCGAGCTGATCTACAACGGCTTCTGGTTCGCCCCCGAGCGCGAGATGCTCCAGGCGGCGATCGATCATAGCCAGGCGCGGGTCAGCGGCACGGTGCGGCTCAAGCTGTACAAGGGCCGCGCCGATGTCGTCGGGCGGAAGTCGCCGCAGTCGCTCTACGCGCCGAAGATCGTCACCTTCGAGGACGATGCCGGCGCCTACGACCAGCGCGACGCCGAGGGCTTCATCAAGCTCAACGCGCTGCGGCTGCGCCTGCTTGGGCGCCGTGACGCCGGTTAGACGGGCGCCGGCGTGTCGAGCAGCGCGCGGTAGCGGAAGAAATTGAACACCGCCGCCAGTCCGGTGCCGAGCGCGAAGGCGAGCCACAGCGGCACGCCGGCACCGAGCGTCAGCCAGTAGACCGTCAGGTTGAGCGCGATGCCGGTCATCGCCACCGCGGCGTAGCGCGCGAACTCGCCCCATGTCGGCGGCGCCGGCGTGGCGAAGGTCAGGCGGCGGTTGAGCGCCCAGGTAAAGACGAGCCCAATCGCGACGCTGACGATCCGCCCGGCGTAGCGCGAGCCGCCGGCCTCGACGATGATGCCGAGGATGGCGAAATCGAGCGTCGCCGCCAGTCCGCCGACGACGGCGAAGCGCGCCGCCTGGCCGCCGAGATCGCGGATCGTGCCCCCCGCCGCCACCCTCAATCCGCCGTCAGCAGCGTCGTGAAGAAGCCGGTGACCAGCGCCTGGACGCCGAGCGCGCACAGCAGCACCGACGGGATCGCCAGGCGCATCGTCCCCTCGACGTCGAGGTTGCCGAAGTTCTGGCCGGCCCAGCCGCTGACCGCGGCGAGGGCGACGACGATGCCGGCGACGATCATCAGCGCGCCGGCGACGCAGCCACGGTCGATGGTGAACCAGCGCCGCGCGAGCTCGGTGCGCGGCGACGACGGCCACAGCCCGTCGCGGACGCCGAACAGCCGGGCGACGACGGCGAAGCTCATCAGCTGCGCGCCGATGATGACCCCGGCGGCGGCGAACAGCAACGTGTGGATGCCGAGCGTGACGCTGCCGACGCGGACGCTGCCGGGCAGCAGCGCCACGAGCAGGATCGCCCCGACCAGCGCCAGCGCCGCGCCCGGATAGAAGAACAGCCACTTCGGCGCATAGGTCAGCAGGAACTTGAGGTGGCGCCAGCCGTCGCGCCAGCTGCGCAGGTGCGGCGGTCGCGACCGGCCGTCGGGCGACAGCGTCGTCGGTACCTCGGCCATGCGGATCTTGGCCAGCGTCGCCTTGACCACCATCTCGGAGGCGAATTCCATGCCGGTCGTCTTGAGCCCGAGCGCGAGGATGCTGTCGCGGCGGAACGCGCGCAGGCCGCAGTGGAAGTCGCCGATCGGCGCGTGGTAGAACAGCCGGCCGACGAAGCTGAGCACCGGATTCCCGAGATAGCGGTGGAGCGGCGGCATCGCGCCCGGCGCGATCCCGCCCTGGAAACGGTTGCCCATGACGAGCTCATAGCCCTCGCGCAGCTTGACGACGAACGGCATCAGCCCGAGGAAATCATAGCTGTCGTCCGAATCGCCCATCGCCACATAGTCGCCGCGCGCGGCGGCGATCCCCGCCTGGAGGGCGGCGCCGTAGCCGCGGCGGGGGACGTCGACGACGCGCGCGCCGAGCGACCGGGCGATGTCCTGGCTGCCGTCGGTCGAGCCGTTGTCGGCGATGACGACCTCGCCGGCGACGCCCGAGGTGGCGAGGAAGCGGTTGCACTTGGTGATGCACGTCGCCAGCGTCTCGGCCTCGTTGAGGCACGGCATGACGATCGACAGCTCGACCGCGGGCGGCGGCAGCGTCTCGGCCGAGGCTCGCTCCAGGGTCGCTACCAACTTCGGCTCCGTCATCCGCTACACTCCCCCCTTATGCCGAAATCGGCCGTTTGTGCAATGCAGCGAAGGTCCTAAGCCAGCTTGAACGCCTCGCGCAGCCCGTCGATGACGAATTGCGCCGCCAGCGCCGCGAGGATGACGCCGAGCAGGCGGGTGATCATCGCCTCGATGCGGTCGCCCATCAGCCGCATCAGCGGCGCGGCGGCGAGCAGCGACACCAGCGTCAGCAGCAGCACCGCGGCGAGCGCCGCCAGGACGACGAGGCTCTCCTCCCAGCCGCGGGCACGCGCCATCAGCAGCATGATCGCCGCGATCGAGCCCGGCCCGGCGAGCATCGGGATCGCCATCGGGAAGACCGAGATGTCCTCCTCGGCGATCGTCCGCGACTTGGCGGCGGCGTCGCGGGCGACGTCCTCGACGCGGTGCTCGCGGCGCTCGGTGCGCTTCTCGAAGACCATGTCGATCGCGATCAGGAAGACCATGATGCCGCCGGCGATGCGGAACGCCGCCAGGCTGATGCCGAGCGCGTCGAGGAAGTCCTCGCCGAACACGGCGAACAGCAGCAGCACACCGCTGGCGACCGCCATCGAGCGCAGCGCCATCGTCCGCCGCCACGCCGGCGTCGCCCCGCTCGTCAGCGACGAGAAGATCGGCACGCAGCCCGGCGGATCGAGCACGACGAACAGC
>CAXUEV010000074.1:0-7299 GCA_964250105.1 uncultured Sphingomonadaceae bacterium | reverse complement strand
TCTACCTGTGGGGCGGCGTCGGGCGCGGCAAGTCGATGCTGATGGACCTGTTCTTCGCCAACGCGACGACCGAGCCGCGGCGGCGGGTGCATTTCCACGAGTTCATGCTCGAGGTCCACGCTGCGATCCATGCCCACCGCCAGCATTCGGGGGCCGATCCGATCCCCGTCGTCGCGGCGCAGGTCGCCGCGTCGGCGCGCCTGCTGTGCTTCGACGAGCTCCAGGTCCGCGACGTCGCCGACGCGGCGATCCTGTCGCGGCTGTTCACCACGCTGTTCGACGCGGGCACGACGATCGTCGCCACCTCGAACCGGCCGCCCGCCGACCTGTACCGTGACGGCCTCAACCGCCAGCTGTTCCTGCCGTTCATCGCGCTGCTTGAGGCGCGGCTCGACGTCGTCGGGCTCAACGGCCCGACCGACTATCGGCTCGACCGGCTCGGCGGCATGCCGACCTATTACGTGCCGAACGGTCCGGCGGCGACGGCGGCGCTGAGCGACGCGTTCTTCCGCCTGACCGACTTGTCGGTCGAAGACCGGACACGCGTGCCCGGCGAGACGATCGCCGTGCCCGGCGGCCGCACCCTGTCGGTGCCGAAGGCGGTCAAGGGCGTCGCGGTCTTCTCGTTCGCCCGCCTGTGTCGCGCCGCGCTCGGTGCCGCCGACTATCTCGCCGTCGCCCGGCGCTATCACAGCGTCATCCTCGTCGGCGTGCCGCGGATGGGGCCTGAGAACCGCAACGAGGCGGCGCGCTTCGTGACGCTGGTCGACACGCTGTACGAGCACCGGGTCAAGCTGCTCGTCGCCGCCGACGCCGCCCCGGTCGACCTCTATCCGGCGGGCGACGGCGCTTTCGAGTTCGCCCGGACGGTGTCGCGGCTGATGGAGATGCAGTCGGCCGACTATCTCGCCGCCGGACATGGCGACGATGCCTGAGCCGTCACGCCGTAAAGGTGGCGAGGCGTCACGTCGTGTAGCTGATCGCGGCGTAGAAGCGTCGGGCGTATTCGGCGATGGCATGGGCCTTGTCGGTGCCGTTGACGATGCGGCGGGCGCCGACCCAGTTGCACTTCGGGCCGCCGATATAATCGCCGAGCTTCTTGCCCGAATAAAGCCCGCGGATCATGCCGACGAACAGGATCGGCGCGGCATGGACCGGGTCGAGCGCCAGTTCGGGGCGGCCGAGCAGGTCGATCTGCAGCAGCTTGCCGAACTTGTCGTAGTTGTAGTCCCACGTCAGCTGGCAGTAGCCGCGACCGTAATAGGGTGGATAGGTCTTGCCGCGGCCCTTGCCGTATTCCTCGATCGGGCGGAAGGTCTGGTCGGTCTCGTGATGGACGGTGGCGAGGATATAGGCGAGCCAGCGGTCGTCCCTGGCGGCGTGGTCCTTTTCCCAGGTATCGAGCAGCAGCGTCATGCCCGCGACCTGGCCCGTCCGGAGCTTGCCGCCGAACAGCGTGGTGCGGGCATAGTCGAAGAAGAACGTGCGGTTGATCGTCATGGTCGGGCCCCCTCAGGCGGATCGGGAACGCAACGCTACGACGGTCGCGATTGTACCCGCGCGGTACGCGACGGCAAGGGCCTGATGCTGCATCGCAGCGGTTGCGCGGGCGTTTCAACCCGGCTATCCGCTCGGGCCTTCCCGCATCCCGGAGACAGTACGGCATGGCACGCAACAGAATCGCGCTGATCGGCGCGGGGAACATCGGCGGCACGCTCGCGCACCTCGCCGCCGCGAAGGAGCTCGGCGACGTCGTGCTGTTCGACGTCGTCGACGGCGTGCCGCAGGGCAAGGCGCTCGACCTCGCCCAGTGCGGTCCGGTCGAGGGCTTCGACGCGGTGCTGAAGGGCAGCAACGACTATGCCGACATCGCCGGCGCCGACGTCGTCATCGTCACCGCCGGCGTCGCGCGCAAGCCCGGCATGAGCCGCGACGACCTGCTCGGCATCAACCTGAAGGTGATGAAGGCGGTCGGCGAAGGCATCGCCGCGCACGCGCCCGACGCCTTCGTCATCTGCATCACCAACCCGCTCGACGCGATGGTCTGGGCGCTGCGCGAGTTCTCGCAGCTGCCGCACCACAAGGTCGTCGGCATGGCCGGCGTCCTCGACAGCGCGCGCTTCCGCCACTTCCTCGCCGACGAGTTCAAGGTCAGCGTCCGCGACGTCACCGCCTTCGTCCTCGGCGGCCACGGCGACACGATGGTCCCGGTGATCGAATATTCGACCGTTGCCGGCGTGCCCGTGCCCGACCTGATCAAGATGGGCTGGAGCACCAAGGAGCGGATCGACGCGATCGTCGCCCGCACCCGCGCCGGCGGCGGCGAGATCGTCGGCCTGCTCAAGACCGGCAGCGCCTTCTACGCGCCCGCGACGAGCGGCATCGCCATGGCCGAGGCGTATCTGAAGGACCAGAAGCGCGTCATCCCCTGCGCGGTCAACCTGACCGGCCAGTACGGCGTCGACGACCTCTACGTCGGCGTGCCCTGCGTCATCGGCGCCGGCGGCGTCGAGCGGATCGTCGAGATCGAACTGAACGACGAGGCCAAGGCGAATTTCCAGGTCAGCGTCGAGGCGGTGAAGGAGTTGCTGGCGGCTTGCAGGGCGATCGACGAGTCGTTGATTTAATACCCTAATCAACACCTACACGATTATGCCGCGTGCCGGTTGCGATCGATCACCTGCTCGCGCATCACCCGGTTGACAGTTTCGTTCACATCCTCGCCTTCGCGCCCCTGACTGCGAAACCACGCCATGACCTTGGGTTCGAGCATCACGATCAGGTCGTCGCGCTTGATGCGGTGCCACAGCCCGCGCTTGGCTTTCGACCAATCGGTCACCTCGGGCATGTCGTTCAGGTTAATGTCGGCATCGCCCATCGCGCGGAGATCGCGCAGATTGGCTTCGACTTCGGGAGAATGATTACCCTTGTTCATAGGACCTTCGCTCCGCAGGCGTAGCGCGCCGCGCGCTGATGATGCGACCGCCATCGCCCGAGTAAGTATGCACAATAAATAGCAGCACTCCGCCGGTCATGCCAAGCGTTCTCCAGCGGTCACCGTCGGGATGATCGTCTTCGACCGGCAATGCGAACTCATCGTCCAGCGCGTCGCACGCGGTTTCAAACAACACGCCGTGCTTGTTTAGGTTCGCGGCAGCCTTGCGCTCGTCCCACGTCCAATCGATTGCCGCCACGGAAAATGCTGCCTCGCCCTTGAACGACTGCGAATATCAGGCAATGAGACACCGCGCCAAACGCCCTGCCATTTGCCCGAGGCCAGTCATGAACATCCACGAATATCAGGCCAAGGAACTCCTCGCCAAGTTCGGTGTCGCCGTTCCCGCCGGCTATGCGGCGATGTCGGTCGACGAGGCGGTGGCGGCGGCGGGCAAGCTTCCCGGGCCGCTCTACGTGGTCAAGGCGCAGATCCACGCCGGCGGTCGCGGCAAGGGCAAGTTCGCCGAGCTCGGGCCCGACGCCAAGGGCGGCGTGCGGCTGGCGAAGACGGCGGACGAGGTCCGCGCCGCCGCCAGCGACATGCTGGGCAACACGCTGGTGACGATCCAGACCGGCGCGCAGGGCAAGCAGGTCAACCGGCTCTACGTCACCGACGGCGTCGACATCGCGCGCGAGTTCTATCTCGCGCTGCTGGTCGACCGCGGGTCGAGCGAGATCGCGCTGGTTGCCTCGACCGAGGGCGGCATGGACATCGAGCATGTCGCCGAGCACACGCCCGAGCGCATTCACAGCTTCATGATCGACCCCGCCGCCGGCATCCAGCCGCATCACGGCCGCAGCGTCGCCTTCGCCCTCGGCCTGACCGGCGACCTCGCCAAACAGTGCCACGCGGTCGTCGCGCAGCTCTACGACATGTTCGTGTCGACCGACGCGGCGCAGGTCGAGATCAACCCGCTGGCGGTGACCGAAGACGGCAAGCTGCTCGTGCTCGACGCCAAGGTCGGCTTCGACAGCAACGCGATGTTCCGCCATCCCGACCTCGCGAGCCTGCGCGACCTGACCGAAGAAGACCCCGCCGAGGTCGAGGCGTCGCACTACGACCTCAGCTACATCAAGCTCGACGGCACGATCGGCTGCATGGTCAACGGCGCCGGCCTCGCCATGGCGACGATGGACATCATCAAGCTGAACGGCGCCTTCCCGGCGAACTTTCTCGACGTCGGCGGCGGCGCCAACAAGGAGAAGGTCACCGCGGCGTTCAAGATCATCCTGAGCGATCCGGCGGTGAAGGGCATCCTCGTCAACATCTTCGGCGGCATCATGCGCTGCGACATCATCGCCGAAGGGATCATCGCCGCGGCGAAGGAGGTCAACCTGTCGGTCCCCCTCGTCGTCCGCCTCGAAGGCACCAACGTCGAGCTCGGCAAGGACATCCTGGCGAATTCGGGCCTGCCGATCATCTCGGGCGACAATCTCGGCGACGCGGCGGCGAAGATCGTCGCCGAAGTCAAGAAGGCGGCGTAGCATGTCGGCCCTGGTGGAAACCGTGCAGCCGCGTGAGGGGCGCAAGTCGGGGCCCGGCTATGCGCAGGACTACGCGGCATGGATCGACCACCAGCTGACGCTGCTTCGCGAACGTCGTGTCGATGAGATCGACTACGAGCATCTGATCGACGAGGTAGGAGACTTGGGCAGCGAGATCTTCGACAAATACGCCGGCGCGATCGAAATCGTCCTGCTCCATATGCTGAAGTGGGACAATCAGCCGACCCGACGCTCGCGCGGCTGGGTGCTCTCGATCCTCGAGCATCGCCGACGGCTGGAAACGGTGCTCGAAAAGAACCCGAGCTTCAAGGCCCGGCGGGAGGAGGCGGTGACGCAGGCGTACCGCTATGCCCAGGTCCGCGCCGCGCGCGAGACCGACCTGCCGCTCAAGACGTTCCCCGACACCTGCCCCTACGACTGGGCGGCGATCACGACGCGCGCCCACCCGCTTCCCGGCGACGACGCCTGACCTGCATTCACGGAGACTAGAGTTGAGCATCCTCGTCAACGCGGACACGCGCGTCATCTGCCAGGGCTTCACCGGCAAGCAGGGCACGTTCCATTCCGAGGCGGCGATTGCCTACGGCACCCGGATGGTCGGCGGCGTCGCGCCCGGCAAGGGCGGCTCGACCCATCTCGACCTGCCGGTGTTCGACACCGTCCTCGAAGCGCGCGAGGCGACCGGAGCCGACGCCAGCGTTGTCTACGTGCCGCCGCCGTTCGCCGCCGACGCCATCCTTGAGGCGATCGCCGCCGAAGTGCCGCTGATCGTCTGCATCACCGAGGGCATCCCGGTGCTCGATATGGTCAAGGTCAAGCGCGCGCTGTCGGGATCGCGGTCGCGCCTGATCGGGCCGAACTGCCCGGGGGTGATGACGCCGGGCGAATGCAAGATCGGCATCATGCCGGGCAATATCTTCATGCGCGGCTCGGTCGGGGTCGTCTCGCGGTCGGGCACGCTGACCTACGAGGCGGTCCACCAAACGACCGCGGTCGGGCTCGGCCAGACGTCGGCGGTCGGCATTGGCGGCGATCCGGTCAACGGCACCAACTTCATCGACGTCCTCGAACTCTACCTGGCCGATCCGGCGACGACCTCGATCATCATGATCGGCGAGATCGGCGGCGCGGCGGAGGAGGACGCGGCCGAGTTCATCCGGCTGAACAAGGTCAAGAAGCCGATGGTCGGCTTCATCGCCGGGCGCACCGCGCCGCCCGGACGGCGCATGGGCCACGCCGGGGCGATCGTCGCCGGCGGCAAGGGCAAGGCCGAGGACAAGATCGAGGCGATGCGCGCCGCCGGCATCCGCGTCGCCGATTCGCCATCGGCGCTCGGCACGACGCTCGTCGAACTGCTGAAGGGATGACCCGGACGGTCGTAGACATGGCCGCCATGCCGCGGCGCAGGGTGACATGCCCGATGCCGCTGCGCTAAGACGCGGGCGGCGCGCGCCAAATCCAAGGACGTGAACGATGGACTACGAAGGGCAGCTTCCCGGGGTCGAGGACTTTGCCGGCCCGTCGTGGGCGCGGACCGACTGGCCGCTGGCGGCGACCGACGAGCTGACCGCCGCGCTCGACCCGACGCAGATGCAGGTCGCGGCGAAGCCGGCGGCACCCGTCGCGGCGGCTGATCCCGGCGCGATCCGTCGCGCCGCCAACGATTCGATCTGCGCGATGATGCTGATCCGGACGTTCCGGGTGCGCGGCCATCTCGCCGCTAACCTCGATCCGCTCGGTCTGTCGACGCGCGACCTGCCCGCCGACCTGACGCCCGCGTATCACGGCTTCGGCGAGGCCGATCTCGACCGGACGATCTTCTTCGGCGGCGCGCTCGGCATGGAGAGCGGCACCATTCGCGAACTGGTGACGATCCTGCGCGCCAACTACTGCGGCAACGTCGGCGTCGAATATATGCACATCAACGACGTCGACGAACGGCGCTTCATCCAGGAGCGCATCGAAGGCCGCGGCAAGGAGATCCAGTTCACCGAACTCGGCAAGAAGGCGATCCTCAACAAGCTGATCGAGGCCGAGCAGTTCGAACGCTTCCTCGGCCGCAAATATGTCGGCACCAAGCGCTTCGGCCTCGACGGCGGTGAGTCGATGATCCCGGCGATGGAATCGATCATCAAGATCGGCGGCCAGAACGGCATCAAGGAGATCATCTTCGGCATGCCGCACCGCGGCCGGCTGAACATGCTCGGCAACGTCATGCAGAAGCCGTTCCGGGTGATCTTCCACGAATTCGGCGGCGGCTCGGCCAATCCCGACGACGTCGGCGGCTCGGGCGACGTCAAATACCACCTCGGCACCTCGACCGACCGCGAGTTCGACGGCAATAAGGTCCATCTGTCGCTGACCCCCAACCCGTCGCACCTCGAGGCGGTCGACCCGGTCGTGCTCGGCAAGGTCCGGGCGATCCAGACGGTGCGCGGCGACCACGACCGCAACGAGGTCCTGCCCGTCCTGATGCACGGCGACGCCGCCTTCGCCGGTCAGGGCATCGTCGCCGAATGCTTCGGCTTCTCCGGCGTCACCGGCTACAATACCGGCGGCACGATCCATTATGTCGTCAACAACCAGGTCGGCTTCACCACCTCGCCGCAGTTCGCCCGCTCGTCGCCGTACCCGAGCGACATCGCCAAGGTCGTCCAGGCGCCGATCTTCCACGTCAACGGCGACGATCCCGAAGCCGTCACCTTCGCCACCAAGGTCGCGACCGAGTTCCGCCAGCGCTTCAAGCGCGACGTCGTCATCGACATGTGGTGCTACCGCCGCTTCGGCCACAACGAG
>CAXUEV010000073.1:0-7385 GCA_964250105.1 uncultured Sphingomonadaceae bacterium | reverse complement strand
CCAACGACCTGACCCAGTTCCTGTTCGCCGCCGACCGCGCCAACCCGCGCCTCGCTGACCGCTACGACTGGCTGTCGCCGGCGATCCTCCGCTTCCTGCGCCGCGTCGTCGCCCAGGCCGGGGCGGCAGGCGTGCCGGTGACGGTCTGCGGCGAGATGGGCGGCCGCCCGCTCGAGGCGCTGGCGTTGCTGGCGATCGGCGTCGACCGGCTGTCGATCACGCCCGCGGCGATCGGGCCGGTCAAGGCGATGATCCGCTCGACCGACCTCGCCGCGCTGCGCCCGCTGATGGCCGGCTGGCTCGACGCCGGCCACCCCGACATCCGCACCCGCCTCGCCGCCGCCGCCGACACGCAGGGCGTCGCGCGGGGTTAGTAGGGTGCGTCGGGCAGCGGATCGCTGTTGGCTTCGCCCGCCGCGTCCGGCACGTCCTGAAAGCGGGGAAGACGCTCGCCGTCGAGCCGCCGCCGCGCGCCGATCCAGATGCTGTCGGCGAGGTGATCGCGGTGGGGATTCATCGTGTTGGGATGGACGAGGATGCTCAGTCCTTCGTGGTTGAGCATCAGCCACGGCACGAGGGTGGCGAACAGCGCGGTTTCGAACGCGATCTGGAACATGGCGGTGTCGTGCGGTCCGACCGGCACCTCGTGCCAGCGGCCGAGCCGTACCTTGAAGCGCGCGTTCACGCCGGCACGCACCCGCTCGGCGGTCGCCCGGTCGGTCGGCGGATCGAAATAGACGTGCGCGTGATAGCTGGCGATCTCGCGGAGCGGGCGATAGACGTGGCTCACCGGGTCGGGCGGCGGCGGTCGCCCGGTCCGGTCGTGCATCCGGCCGGGAACGGTGTCGGCGAGGTCGGGCGTCATCGCGTCGGCTCCGATCAAGTGGTTCCGGCCGAGACTAGGCAGGCCGCCCGGTCCTGAAAAGCAGGTTCGCGCCGGCTCCCCGTCGCGGAGCCCCGTTATCGGGCCGCCACGCCCTATGCGGCCGCGCGCTCGTCCTTCGCCGCCGTGTAGCGGTTGGCCGGCACCGGCAGGCCGAGATTGTCGCGGAACGTCTCGCCCTCGTACGCCTCGCGGAACAGGCCGCGCGCCTGGAGGATCGGTACGACCCGCTCGACGAAGATGTCGAGCTGGCCGGGCAGCGTCTCGAACAGGACGAAGCCGCCGGCGCCTTCGTTCTCGAACCAGTGCTGGAGCGTGTCCGCCACCCTCTCGGGCGAGCCGACGAAGGCGCCGCGCGGCGTGGCGAGCCGCTGGACCACCTGGCGCAGGCTGAGGTTCTCGGCGCGGACTTCGTTCAGGATGCGCTGCGAGCCGCTCTGCTGGCTGTTGCGGCCGATATGCTCGACATCGGGGAACGGCCCGTCGAGGTCGTACTGGCGGAAATCATGGTCGTTGAAGGTGCGCGACAGGAAGCCGAAGCCGGTCTCCAGCGATTCGAGGGCCGCCAGCTCCTGGTACTTCGCGTCGGCCTCGGCGTCGGTCTCGCCGATCACCGGAGCGATGCCGGGCAGCACGTAGAGCTGCTCGGCATCGCGGCCGAAGCCCTGCGCCCGCGCCTTGACGTCGCGGTAATAGGCCTGCCCGTCCGCAAGCGTCGGCGCGGCGGCGAAGATCGCGTCGGCGCGTTTCGCGGCGAAGTTGCGCCCGTCGTCGGAGGCGCCTGCCTGGAAGATGACCGGCTGGCCCTGCGGCGAGCGCTTGATGTTGAGCGGCCCGCGCACCTGGAAGAACTCGCCCTTGTGGTCGAGCCGGTGCAGCCGGTCGGGATCGACGAAGACGCCGCTCGCCTTGTCGGCGACGTGCGCGCCGTCCTCCCAGCTGTCCCACAGGCCCTGGACGACGTCGAGATATTCGGCGGCGATGCGGTAGCGCACGTCGTGCGCGGGATGCTCCGTCCGGCTGAAGTTGGCCGCGGTATCGCCGAGCCACGAGGTGACGACGTTCCAGCCGGCGCGGCCGCCGCTGATATGGTCCAGGCTGGCGAACTGGCGGGCGACGTTGAACGGCTCCGAATAGCTGACGGTCAGCGTGCCGACGAGGCCGATGTGCGAGGTCGCCGCCGCCAGCGCAGAGAAGGCTGCCGCTCCGCACCGTGCCGCTGAGGATCGAGCCGTTCGGGCCACTGCTCGCGCGGCGCCAGCGCCGCGACGTCGCCCAGGCGCTCGCCGTGCAGGAGGCGGCGATCGCCCGATGGAACGACATCATCGCCCGGCGCTTCGACGAGGGGCAGCGCGCCACCTCCATCACGGAAGTCACATTGTGACAGATCCGTCAGGCATCTCCGCCGCGCGAGATCACCGACGGCTGATCGACCGTCTGCTGGCCGACGCAGCACCCGGTGCCGACGGCTTCGCCGCGCTGCTGGCCGGGATGGCCGGAGCCGGGCCGGCCGACGTGTTCCTTGGGCTTCGGCGCATCCGTGAGCGCAGCGAACTGCAGGCGGTCGCGGACGCGCTCATACTCGACGCAGGGCGGCGGGCGCACCCGCTCCCCGCCATCGACCAGCCGGCGTCGCTGCCGCTGCCTCACCCGTTGGATTCCGAGTGGCGCTTCGCGCCGTCCAGCGTTGATGACCTAGTCGGACGGCTGCTGGATGCGACCTGCTCCGGAGACGAGCTCCTCCTTGTCGGAACACCGAGCGTCGCGGCGGCGCTGAGCCGCACCGGCGCCGACCGGCGCATCCGGTTCGTCGGTCCGGACGACCTCGTCTCGGCTGAGGTCGAACGGCTGTTCGCGGGAGACCTCCGCCTGACGAGAGGCGCAGGGGGCGAGGCCGCGGCGGCCATCGTCGACCCCCCGTGGTATGGCGGCCCGTTCGCCGAGATGCTCGCGATCTGCGCGCGCGGGTGCCGACGCCACGCACCCGTCCTCACCGTGATGCCGCGGAGCGCTACCCGGCCCGGAATGAAGGCAGACGCGGCCGACATACTCGCGTCCGCCGTCGCGTTGGGTCTCAAGCCCACCGAGGGGGACACCTTCGAGGTTAGGTACCGCACGCCGCTCTTCGAGGCCCGAGCGCTCGAGCGCGGCGGTCTGCGACCCGACCTCGGCGAATGGCGCCGCGGCGACTGCGTCACGCTCACGAGCAGCGGCAAGGCACCGGGTCCCATCGCCAGCACCGGCCGCCCGGAATACGTCGAGCTCATGCTCGACGGATGCCGCATCCGGCTCAATCTTGGGAACGAGACGGGCGGCAGAGGGCTGTCCCTGGTCGAGGACGAGGAGGTCTCCGCCTCGGTGAGCGCCAGATCCCCGACGAGGCAGTCCGCCAACCTCTGGACCACCGCCAATCGTGCCCTCATTGTGGACGAAGGGTCTTGTCTCGAGGCGTTCGCGGCCATCGCGGAGGACGAAGGAATCGTGTTGCCCGCGGGACTCACCCGTCGTCGAATCGAGTCGTCTCACCGAAGCGGCGTTGAAGGCCAAGTCAATCTGATTCATTCAATCCACGAGCTGTTCGCCCGCGAGACTGCGGACGCGGCCCGGCTAGTGGGAGATGGATCGTGGCTCAGAGGTGCGAAGGGTATGCGATGCTCGAACGCATGGTCCAGCACGTCACGGCCAAGTCCGTGTGGCACGACCGCATCAGCGAGCTCCTCGACGGCAGTCCCGGCCACGTAGGCGTGCACCTCGCCGTGTTCGTCGAGCCGTTCCTCGGCGCCATCCTCGACGGCCGCAAAACGATTGAGAGCCGTTTCGCGCTGCACCGCTGCGCGCCCTATCAGCAGGTCGAGAGCGGCGACGTCATCCTCCTCAAGCGCTCAGGCGGCCCAGTTGTCGGCGTAGCGAGGGCGGGTCGCCCGGACTACTTCCAGCTGGGCCCGGGCGACCTCGACCAGATTCGGCTGGAGCACGCGGAAGAGCTGTTCGCGCTGGACGACGAGTTTTGGAGCAGCCGCGCGGACAAGCGGTACGCGACGCTCATCGGTCTCGAGGACACGGCGCGCGTCGACGACATGCGCGTCGAGAAGCGGGACAGGCGCGGGTGGGTGACTTTTCCGAAGGCAGTCCCAACTCCAAGACTGGCGCTCGCTTGATCATCGCTATCTCGGGCAAGATGGCGAGTGGGAAGACCACGCTTGCCAAGGCATTAGCGGACAGATTTGGCGGAACTGCCGCATCATTCGGAGACCACGTGCGGGCTATTGCTGCAAGCCAAGGTCGCGAGCTTGACCGCGAGTTGCTTCAGGAGATCGGGCACGCGGCAGTGGATGCCGACCCAGAAAGGTTCGTGGGCAATTTCCTGGCTGGACTCGAGCCTGCCGCTGACACAATCCTCGTCATAGAAGGCTTGAGGCACGTTTCAGTGCGGAACGCGCTTCGCGACCACGCCCGTAAGACCGGCGTGGAGATCCGGTTTGTCCATATCGAAACCGACGAAGAGCAGCGGGCGGCGCGGCTACGCGCACGCGGCGACAGCGAGAAAGCGACAGCCTCGCTCGAGGCGCACGCGAGCGAGTCCGACGTCCGCGACCGACTGCGTGACGAGGCTGACCTGATCGTTCAAAGAGGCGAGGAGACATCTGAGCTCGTGCGTGAGATCGCCATCCGTGTCCTGGCGCCCCAAGGCATCTCACCACATCATCGCTAAATGCCCCGCCGCGTCAGCGTTGAGGCGACCCCAGCCGTATTGAGACCGCCACTTGCCACGTGCGAGACGTTGGCAACGCTGCAAGACTTCGCGTCTATGCCAAGCCGCGGCGGGAGTAGTCGAGCATCAGCAAGTGCCTAGACACAGTTGGTGGCACCTTCCAAGCGACGGGCGCAGACAACATGAACCGATGACCGTAGTGTCCGTATCGCCGTCCCGAAGCAGCCGTTCCGCTCTCCACCAGAAAGTCACGTCATTTACCCGTTAAATCAGGCATCGCACCGAGATCCGCGAGCGCTACGGCGCTTCTCCCGTTACTGCGATGTGCGCGGCGCGCGCATAATGCTCGAGCTCGACATCGGACTCGATCAACTGATCGAGCAGCCCCTTCATGTCGGTCATGTCCGACCCGCCGGCATGCGCTCGATCGTCAGCACTGCGATCGCAAGCGCCTTCTTCACCAGATGGAGATCGCGCCCCCTGAACTCAGCCATCGCACGCTCCGTCGGTCGTTCCCGTAGCCTGAGTATCAGCCGGCGAACCAAGTGACCACCAAACGTCGGACCGAGGATCGTCGGAAGCGAAGCGGCATCGACCGAGGGTAGCTCCTGCCACCCCGCGGCGACCATCCCCGCTCTTTGAGGCGCTAGTCCTTTCCGCCCTGCGGCCTTCCACGGTCAACCCATGAAGGGTCCGCTATGCGTGCGCATGCGGCCGCTGGTCGCTGGCGCTCCGGCGCGGTGACCGCGGCCGCCGGCCGGATGCGTCGGCGCCTGTCGAGCGGGGATGGCCTCCGCTCCTCGAACGACAGGAGCCCATCATGTCCCTCGATGCCGCACAGCGCTACGCCTGGAACCTCGCCTGCACCCTCAAGGTGATCATCATCCTTGTCGCGACCGACAGCGGATATCAGGTCATGACCAGCGACGACTACGACGGCGACGTCGAGAAGATCGTGCGCGAGTACGATCCGTGGAGCGTCTGATGGCGTCTCCGACTTTGATAGACTCCGCCCGTGCCGGATTTCCTCCGGCGCTCATTTCCGCTATGATCGATTCCGCGCTGTGGTGGCAGGTGGAAGCGCGTCCGATCATCCGTTCGAAGGACGCGACACCATGTTCATCACCTTGCCCCTGGCGCTGATCGGCGTCGGTTTCATGATCTACCTGCTGTTCGCAGCGGCAACCTATGTGCTGCCGATCTACGCAGGCCTGTCCGCCGGCTTCGCCGCGCTTCACGCCGGCGCGTCCTACACGAGCGCGATCCTGCTCGGCATCCTCGCCTCTCTGCTCGTGGTCATGCTCGGCCAGATGGCCGCTCAGCTGCCATCCCGCCACGCACGGATCTCGGTCGCGCTGCTGTTCGCGGTGCCGGCGGCGGTCGCCGGGTTCCAGGTCGCATCCGCGCTGCTGCACCTTGGCGGTGTCGGCGGCTGGGGCGTAGCACTTTCGCTGGCGGCAGCGCTGGCGACCGGCACGGTCGCCGCCAAACGGCATCAAGGTCTGCCCCGCGCCTGACTTGCATGTCGATGTGGGCGGCGGGACGCAGGAATGCGAAAGCCCCGCCCGGTTTCTTTTGGCAGGTCTATCTCGAAGCCGGACGACCGTCGTGGCGGCGGCCGATACGGGAACGGCAGGGTGTGGCTATCCTTCGCAGCAGAAAAGCCAAAGATCGCGGCGTCGAAGTTCCGATCGCCCTGAGCCCTTGATGCGTCCCCCCGATACTTGAAGCCAAGCAGCGCCGACCTCCGCGCGACCGACCTCCCATTGCTGAAACAATCGTTGGCGGCGGCAATCGGGGCATGGGCACCCCGCCTGATACCGACGTTCCTATCGACTACGACACTCCCCCCGTCCCCCTCGAAGGGCGGCTTGGCGCAATTGAAGCCCTAGCGCCTTTTACCTGCGTCAAGGGGATAACTCCCTAAATCTTTATCGAGCCCGCGCTATGATCTCGGAACAGGTTGATTGCGAACAATCACTCATCGTGGAAAACTTGTTATGGACTACATCAGGCATGCCACATTTCCAGAGGATACAGCAGCGGTGCTGAGTATCTGGCACGAGTATATAGCCAGTCCAAGCGTTAACCTGGACTATCAGGGCTATGAGGCTGAGTTCGCTAACATCCCTGGCAAGTATGCGCCACCTGACGGAAGGCTGCTTCTCGCCGAGGTTCCAGGGGGCATCGTCGGCTGCATACCTCTGCGTAGGGTGACCGACACGATTTGCGAGATGAAGCGGCTTTACGTTCGCCCGAGTGCTAAGGGGGCGCGGTCTTGGCTTGCGACTGGTCGAGGAGGTAATCACGGAAGCGAGACAGGCTGGGTATGTTGAAATGAGACTGGACGTCTTGGCCGAGTTCAAGCAAGCGAAAGTATTTATGAGATGGTTTGCTTCGTTTCTGCCGAGCCGATCTCGTTCAATACGTTACCAGACGCGAAATTTCTTGGATTTATGCTTCGCTAATGGGAATACAATTCTATATTATTATTCATGACCGTGCGATTAGCACTGCATTACTTAAATCGTGGTAGGTATTACGTCTAGCTCACCTGCAGGCCAGCGCTCGTAACGAGAATAGCGTCATCGCGTAGATGTGGTGCTCATCATCAAGCACGGCTTGTCAATTACTGTCGCCGCTGACCGCTATGTCCCGCCATTTGACGCCGGACAGCGTATTTCAGGGCAGCTCGCCGCTATTCACACGTTTGTGCCGCCGCCAACTTCCTTACCGCTGACCTGACCCCCGCCTTTCATCCAGCGGCAACCAGAGACCGGCCGGTGTTGT
>CAXUEV010000072.1:0-7412 GCA_964250105.1 uncultured Sphingomonadaceae bacterium | reverse complement strand
CGTCGCGACGCCCGGCGCGGGTCCGCTCACGCCGCGCCGGTGACCACCGGCGCCGTCGGCGACGCGCCCCACTCGCTCCACGCGCCGTCGTAGAGCCCGACGTTCTTGACCTCGAGCAGGGTCGCGGCGAATACGATCGCCGCCGCCGTGATCCCCGAACCGCACGTCGTCACCAGCGGCTTCGCCAGATCGATCCCGGCCGCGGTGAACTCGGCACGAAGTGCGTCGCCCTGCTTCCACGTGCCGTCGTCGTTGAAAAGATTGGCATAAGGCAGGCTGCGCGAACCGGGGATATGGCCGCGGCGCAGGCCTTCGCGCGGTTCCGGGTCGGTGCCGGCGAAGCGCCCCGCCGGACGCGCGTCGACCACTTGCTCGCTCCGCGTGCGGAGATTGTCGGTCATCTGCTGCATCGTGCGGACGTTCGTCGTGTCGGCCCAGACGGTGAAATGACGGTGGCGGACGACCGGCTTGCCCGACTCGGTGGCACGTCCCTCGGCCTGCCACTTGGCGAAGCCGCCGTCGAGGATGCTGACCTCGTGCGCCCCGAACAGCGTCAGCAGCCACCACGCCCGTGCCGCCGAGTGCAGCGGCGAATTGTCGTAGACGACGATCCGGCTACCGTCGCCAAGGCCGAGCGCCTGCATCCGGCTGGCGAACTTCTCAGGGCTCGGCACCATGTACGGCAGGGCCGTCGCCGTGTCGGCGAGCTCGTCGAGGTCGACGAAGACCGCCCCCGGGATATGCCCGGTCTCGAACTCGGCACGCGCGTTGCGCCCGTGCTCGGCGAGGAACAGGGTCGCATCGACGATCCGCAGATCGTTCGCGCCGAGTTCGGACGCCAGCCATTCGGTCGACACCAACGGGGTCATTCACTTCGTCTCCTGATCAGTTCGCCTGCATAGCGGCGGGGCCCGAACTTGTCAGCGCCCGATTTGCCGCGCATCGGTGTCGCCATGACCGACGATCTCGCCACTTCGCTCCATGCCCTCGGCCGCGCCAGCGCGCTGCCGGCCACGCCGGCGGCAGCGGTGCTCGATTACCCGCCCAATCCGCGCCCGGGCACCGATTACCTCGTCCGCTTCACCGCGCCCGAATTCACCTCGCTGTGTCCGGTCACCGGCCAGCCCGACTTCGCGCATATCGTCATCGACTATGTGCCGGACGCGACCATCGTCGAATCGAAGTCGCTCAAGCTTTTCCTGTCGAGCTTCCGCAACCATGCCGCCTTCCACGAGGATTGCACCGTCGGCATCGGCCAGCGCCTCGTCGCCGAGATGGCGCCGAAATGGCTGCGGATCGGCGGCTACTGGTATCCGCGTGGCGGCATCCCGATCGACGTCTTCTGGCAGACCGCGTCGCCACCGCCGGGACTGTGGCTGCCCGATCAGGGAGTGCCGAGCTACCGCGGGCGCGGCGGCTAAGGCAACCCCGTCAGCTTGTGCGTCTGCAGGCCCAGCCGCCACTGTGGATGCGTCAGGCAATAGGCGATTGCCGCCTGCGTGTTCGCCTCGCGTCCCGGGCCGTCCATCGGCTGCAGAAAGAAATGGTCGAAGGGGAGGTGCTCGAATCGATCCGGTGCCGCAAGCGGCTGCGGATAGACGAGTTTCAGCTCGTTGCCCGCAGTCAAGATCAGTGATGCCGCTGCCTTGGGGCTGACGCAGATCCAGTCGAGGCCGGATGGAGCGAGCTGCGTGCCGTTGGTCTCGACACCGACGGCGAAGCCGTAGGCGTGGAGCGCGTCGATCAGCGCCTTATCGAGCTGGAGGAGCGGCTCGCCGCCGGTACAGACGACGAGCCGGTGGTGCTCGGTCGGCCCCCAGGCCGCTAGAACTGCCTCAGCGAGTGCCTCGGGTCCGGCGAACCTGCCGCCGCCGGGGCCGTCGAGCCCGACGAAGTCGGTGTCGCAGAAGTCGCACGCCGCCGCCGCGCGATCGGTTTCGCGCCCGCTCCACAGGTTGCAGCCGGCGAAGCGCAGGAACACCGCGCGGCGGCCGGTCTGCGCGCCCTCGCCCTGGAGCGTGACGTAGATCTCCTTGACCGCGTAGCTCACGCCGCCGGGTCCGCGACTCCCGCCTCGGCGAAGCCCTTCGCCCGCAGCCGGCACGAGTCGCACGTGCCGCACGGACGCCCGGCCGGGGTCGGATCGTAGCAGCTCCACGTCAGCCCGAAGTCGACCCCCAGCCGCGCGCCCTCGCGGACGATGTCGGCCTTGGTCATCCGGCCGAGCGGCGTATGGACGGTGAAGCGCTGTCCCTCGACGCCCGCCTTGGTGGCGGCGTTTGCCATCGTCTCGAACGCGGCGATGAACTCCGGCCGGCAGTCGGGATAGCCCGAATAATCGAGCGCGTTGACCCCGATGAACAGGTCGCGCGCGCCCGCCGCCTCTGCCCAGCCGAGGGCGACCGACAGGAAGATGGTGTTGCGCGCGGGCACATAGGTCACGGGGATGCCGGGCACGACGCCCGCCTTGGGCACGTCGATGTCGGCGGTCAGCGCCGAGCCGCCGAAGCCGCGCAGGTCGAGCGGCAGGACGATGTGCCGCTCGACCCCCAGCGCGGCGGCCACCCGGGCGGCGTGGCCGAGCTCGATCCGGTGGCGCTGGTTATAGTCGATCGTCAGCGCCAGGACCGCGAAGCCCTGCTCGCGGGCGAGGGCGGCGACGGTCGTCGAATCGAGCCCGCCCGACAGCAGGACGACCGCACGCCGGCTCACAGGTCGACCGCGAAGACCCGCGCGCAGAAGGCGCAGTCGACCTTGATGCGCCCATTGAGGCCGCGCATCTCGGCGCGCTCGGCGTCGGGGAAGTTGCCGAGGACGTCCTCGATATGCGCGAGCGTGCAGCGGCAGCCACGGGTCGGCGTCGGACCGGGAACGACGCGGACCTCCTCGTCGTGGAACAGCCGCCACAGCAGGGTTTCCTCGCTCAGCGACAGGTCGGTCAGCTCGGCGTCGGTCGTCGTCGCGGCGAGCGCCAGCACGTGCTGCCAGTCGGGATGGAGGTCGGCGACCGACAGCCGCTCGCCGCCGATCTCCATGCGGGCGAGATGCTGGACCAGCAGGCCGCCGCCGACCCAGCCGTGGGCCGCATCCCAGCGCACCGCGAGGCGGACGAGCGTCGGCAACTGCTCGGAACTGGTGAAATAGCCCTCGGCGGCGTCGGCCAGCGTCGCGCCTTCGAGCGGGACGATCCCCTGGTAGCGCTGGGCGGCAGCGGTCTGGTCGAGGGTGATCGCCAGATGCCCCTCGCCGAACATCCCGCCGAGGTCGAGCCCGTCGGCGACGTCGCTGCCGTCGTGGTGGAGATAGCCGCGGACCGCGCCGGCGCGATAGTCGCAGACCAGCAGGTCGACCGCGCCGCCGGTGCTCTGCGCCTGGAGAGTCAGCTGCCCCTCGTCCTCGCGCAGCAGCGCGCCGAGCAGGGCGGTCAGCACCAGCGCCTCTCCAAGGAGTGTCGCCAGCGCCGGCGGATAGTCGTGCGCCGCCAGCACCGCGTTCAACGCCGCATCGAGCCGCACGACCCGTCCACGGACGTTGCGCGCGCCGACCGAGAAGCCGAGCACGCGGTCGGCGACCGGTGCCACCCCCTCGTGAAGCGCTACCTCGGTCATCCGATCCTGCCGAGGCACCATAGCAGGATCGCCTTCTGCACGTGCAGGCGGTTCTCGGCCTCGTCCCAGACCGCCGACTGCGGCCCGTCGAACACCTCGCCGGTCACTTCCTCGCCGCGATGCGCCGGCAGGCAGTGGAGGAACACCGCCGCCGGTGCCGCCGCCGTCATCAACCGGGTCGTGACCTGGAACGGCAGCATCGCCGCCATCTTGTCGCGGTCGGTTGCCTGACCCATCGACAGCCAGGTATCGGTGACGACGACATCGGCCCCCTCGACCGCTCTCGCCGCGCTGCGTATGACGTCGATATGACCGCCGCGGGCCTCGGCCATCGCGACGATCGCCTGGTCGGGATCGTAGCCGTGAGGCACGCCGAGGCGCAGCTCGAAGCCCATCACGCTCGCCGCCTCGATCAGCGAGTGCGCCATATTGTTGCCGTCGCCGCACCACGCCCAGCAGGTGTCGTCGACGGGGCGGCCGAGGCGCTCCTCGACCGTCATCATGTCGGCCATCGCCTGGCACGGATGGGTCAGGTCGGTCAGGCCGTTGATCACCGGCACCGCGGCGACCTCGCCGAGTTCCTCCATCGTCGCGTGCGTCGCGCAGCGCAGCATCAGCACGTCGACCATCCGCGACAGGACGCGGGCGGTGTCGCCGATCGTCTCGCCGCGGCCGAGCTGCATGTCGCCGGCACCGGCAACGATCGTCGTGCCGCCGAGCTGGCGCATGCCGACGTCGAACGAGAAGCGGGTCCGCGTCGACGGCTTCTCGAAGATCGCCGCGAGGATATGCCCGGCGAGCGGCGCGTCGCCGTCGACCTCGCCCCTGGCGCACCCGGCGCGCGCCGCCTTGCGCCGATGCGCCTCGTCGAGGATCGCCCGCAGCCCCGTCTTGCCGACGGCGGCGAGGTCGATGAAGTCGGGCAAATCAGGCGGCCCGCGCCGGCGCATAGGCGCGCGCCGCGTCGGACACGCGCTCGACGAACTCACGGATGTGGCTCTCGTCGATGATCAGCGGCGGCAGGATGCGCATGACGTTGTCGGCGGCGGCGACGGCGAGCACGCCGTGGCTGCGGGCGTGGCCGACGAAGGCGCGGCTGTCGGACTTCAGCTTGATGCCGAGCATCAGGCCGATGCCGCGGACGCTGTCGAACAGGTCGTCGTGGTTGGGGATCATCTGCTCGAGCGCGGCGCGCAGCCGGTCGCCCATCAGCCGGACGTTCTCGAGGAACGCCGGCGTCGCAACGACGTCGAGGACCGCCTCGCATGCCGCCATCGCCAGCGGATTGCCGCCGAAGGTCGAACCGTGGGTGCCGACGACCATGCCGCTCGCGGCGTGTTCGGTAGCGAGGCAGGCACCGACCGGGAAGCCGCCGCCGATGCCCTTGGCGATCGCCATGATGTCGGGGGTGACGCCGAAATGCTGATAGGCGAACAGCTCGCCGGTCCGCGCCACGCCGCACTGGACCTCGTCGAAGATCAGCAGCGCGCCGTGCGCGTCGGCGAGGTCGCGCAGCCCCTGGAGGAACGCGGTCGAGGCGGCGCGGATGCCGCCCTCGCCCTGGACCGGCTCGACCATGAAGCCGCCGACCGAGGCGCCGAGCGGCCCGGCCATCAGTTCCTCTACCGCGGCGAGGTCATCGAACGGCAGGACGGTGAACCAGTCGGGCAGCGGCTCGAAGCCGCCGCGCATCTTGTCCTGGTTGGTCGCGGCGATCGCGGTCATCGTCCGGCCGTGGAAGGCGTTCGAGAAGGTAACGATGCGGAACTTCTCGGGATGGCCCTCGACGAATTGGTGGCGGCGGCAGGTCTTGACGGCACACTCGATCGCCTCGGCGCCCGAGTTGGTGAAGAACATCGTGTCGGCGAAGGTCAGCGCCACCAGCCGCTCGGCGACCGCGGTCTGGCCCGGCACCTCGTACAGGTTCGACACGTGCATCAGCGTCGCCGCCTGCTTCTGGATCGCGCCGATCAGGTGCGGATGGCCGTGGCCGAGCGAATTGACGGCGATGCCGGCGGCGAAGTCGAGCCAGCGGTTGCCGTCGGCGTCGTACAGGTAGCAGCCGTCGCCGCGCACCGGCGCGACCTCGCAGCGACCATAGACCGGCATGACGGGGGTGATCATCGGCGTGCCCAACGCAAAAAGGCGGCCCCAGCGCCGCCTACGCCGGCATATCTAGCGATTGCCGGGCAGCGGCTCAACCCCATGGCAGAAAGGCGTACCCTTATCCGCGCGGCCGCCGTTAGAAGCAGCCGATGCCGACCCTCCGCTCCCTGCTCGCGCCGACCTTCGCGCCGCTGCGCCACAAATTGTTCGCCGGCGTCTGGACGGCCAGCCTGGTGTCGAACTTCGGGACGATGATCCAGTCGGTCGCGGCGGCGTGGATGATGACCGCGATCGACGGCCGCGCCGACATGGTCGCGCTGGTCCAGTCGTCGACCTCGCTGCCGATCATGCTGTTCTCGCTGCTCGCCGGGGCGTTCGCCGACGTGTTCGACCGCAAGGCGGTGATGCTGTGGGCGCAGGGGGCGATGTTCGTCTGCTCGGTCGGGCTGGCGCTGGTCGCCTTCGCCGGCGCGCTGACGCCGTGGCTGCTGCTCGGCTTCACCTTCCTGATCGGCTGCGGCCGGGCGATGTACGGGCCGGCGTGGCAGTCGTCGGTCGGCGAGCAGGTGCCGCGCGCCGACCTGCCGGCGGCGATCGCCCTGAACTCGCTCGGCTTCAACCTCGCGCGCAGCGTCGGCCCGGCGATCGGCGGCGTGCTCGTCGCCACCCTCGGCGTGTCGGCGGCGTTCCTCGTCAACGCGCTCAGCTACCTCGGGCTGATGGGGGTCGTGTCGGGGTGGAAGCGGGCGCCCGACGACCGCGCACTGCCGCCCGAGCGGATCGGCGAGGCGATGGCCGCCGGCGTCCGCTACGTCCGGCTGTCGCCGCTGATCCGCGTGGTGCTGCTGCGGTCGCTGCTGTTCGGCGTTACCGGCAGCGCGATCTGGGCGCTGCTGCCGCTGGTCAGCCGCGACGTGCTGCGCGGCGACGCCGGCATCTATGGACTGCTGTTCGGCGCACTGGGCGTCGGCGCGGTGGTCGGCGCGCTCGTGGCGACGCCGATCCGCCGCGCGCTGAGCAACGAGGCGGCGGTCAACTATGCGACGCTGGCGTTCGCGCTCGGCCTCGCCGGCACCGCGCTGAGCACGACCGCGTGGCTGTCGATCCCGGCGCTGGTCGTCGCCGGCACCGGCTGGGTGCTGGCGCTGTCGTCGTTCAACGTCATCGTCCAGGTGTCGTCGCCGCGCTGGGTCGTCGGCCGCACGCTCGCGGTCTATCAGATGGTGACCTTCGGCGGCATGGCGCTCGGCAGCTGGCTGTGGGGGCATGCCGCGGGCAGCTTCGGCGTGCCGATGGCGCTCGGTGCGTGCGCCGCGGCGATGATGCTCGGCCCGCTCGCCGGGCTGTGGCGGCCGCTGCCGAGCGCCGACAGGCTCGACCTCGCGCCGTCGCACAGCTGGGCCGATCCGCACGTCCGCGCCGAGTCGCTCGACGGACCGGTCACGGTCACCGTCGAATACCGCATCGCCGCCGGGGAGCAGGCCGGACAGCAAGGGGTGGGCGCGGCTCACGCCCTGGTGGTTGACGCGGGCGACCTGTGCGACGAGCCGCGTCAGCGCCGTTGCCGACAGGTCGGGCACCTCGATCCGCTCCATACGCGCTGACCAATTGGTCTCGATCCAGATTTCCTGCGGACGGTTGACGAGGATCTCTGTGATGTCGCTGCGCGTCAGCCAAGATTCCAGCGGCTTCAGGAAC
>CAXUEV010000071.1:0-7590 GCA_964250105.1 uncultured Sphingomonadaceae bacterium | reverse complement strand
ATCAAACGCCAAGGTCGATGTCTCGGCCGATCGACCCTTCGAGCGAGATCAGCTTCTCGGCGAAATCATCCTCAAGCGCGACCTTGGCGAGCGCATATTCCAACAGTTCGCTGCCATCGAGGCCGGAACGCGCGGCCGCGGCATCGAACAATTGTTCATGGGCACGTCCGGAGAGCCGTTTTTCTTTCTTGCCGGCGGTAAGTCCTGCCGCCGCGGCCGTGCCGAGCGTCAGCGCGACGCGCGTCGCTACGACAGAGGGCGTCGCGCTTTTCGCGGGCTTGCGCGGCGCGCGCGACGTTTCGCTTCTACTGGCCATTGGCACCTCACAATTAACGTATGACAGATAGTCAATTCTGTCAGACGGGTCAATGTGGTCGATGACGGCACCCTGCTGATCCGACCACCCACAGCATCCTTTCCGCGCCGATGATTGCCTCCGCCGCACCCCTCCATGCCGGAGATACGCGGCTTCATAATCGAGGAGTCGATCATGTCCGACCTTATCAAGGACACGCGCTACCTGCGCACGAAGGAGGCCGCGCATTATGTCGGCCTTTCCGCGCGCACACTGGAAAAGCACCGGACATACGGCACCGGTCCCGCCTACAAGAAGATCGGCGGCCGGGTCGTGTACACGCTCGAAGAACTGCGTGCCTGGGCCGACAGCGGCAGTTGCGCCTCCACCTCCGACCCGAACAATGCGAATGTCTCCCCGCCCGTACGCCGCAACGTCGGCAGCGGCGTCGACGGTCAGGGGCAACGGTGATGCGCCTTCCGACCTTCCTTGCCGGGGCGGAGCAGTCCGCGGGTTTCGCGCGGTCTGCCTCTTGCGCCAGTGTCCGCCAGAAGCGGCGCGTCCTCCTTGGAGGTGCCGCGGCGCTTTGCGCGCTGCTCTTGCCGACCCTGCATCGTCCGGCGTTGCGCCTGGTCTGGAACGTCACCGCCAGCGTTCCAGTCGGGCTGTATCGCATCGTGCCCGAGTCCGCGCAGCGCCGAGGCGAGCTGGCCGCGGTGCGACCGCCGCCGACGCTAGCGCGCTACATGGCGTCTCGCCGTTACGTCGAAGCCGGCGCGCTGTTGGTGAAGCCGATCGCGGCGGTGGCGGGCCAGCAGGTCTGCCGCACCGGCGCGACCGTCACGATCGACGACGAGACGGTCGCGACCGCTCGCGCCGCCGACCGCATGGGGCGGCCGTTGCCGGTCTGGACGGGCTGCCGCCGTCTGTCGGCCGGTACGGTGTTCCTGCTCGCACCTGCGGTCCCGACATCGTTCGACGGGCGCTACTTCGGGCCGGTTGCGACCGGCGCCATCGTAGGTCGAGCCGTGCCGTTATGGACGTGGCAGTGATGCGCCGGCTCCACTTTGCGCTCGCGCCGATCGTTGTGTGTGTGAGCAGCCCGCCGGCACATGCCGCGCCACTGGCGGCACTCCCGACCAAAAGCTGTCGCGCGCATGCGCCTAAGGCCGCGATGCGCTCCGGCATCTACGTCGATGTTATCCTGCGCGTGATGCGCGCCGAAAGCGGCGGCAACCCCGGCATCGTCTCGCCGAAGGGCGCGATCGGCTGCATGCAGATCATGCCCGCGACCTGGACATATCTCTCCCGGCGCTACGGCCTCGGCAACGATCCGTACGGCGCACGGATGAACATGATCGGCGGTGCATTGTATCTCGCCGAGCTTGCGCGCCGGTTCGGATGGCCGGGCGCCTACGCCGCCTATAATGCGGGTCCGACGCGCTACATCCGCTATGCGGCAAACGGCGTGCCGCTCCCGGCCGAGACGGTGGCGTATGCGGCGCGGCTCGGCAGGGCTGCCGCACCTGCCATCGCCGCGATCCCGCACGCGCGTTGGCAGGAGGCGCAGCTGTTCCTCGATCGCAGCGCCGGAGATCCCGAGGCCGGAGACTCTTACCCGCTCAGGCTCGCGGCCGCACCGGAAAAAGCGGGAACGTCGCCGGCTTCGCTCGTTCCCCCGCCGGGTCGTGGCATGATCGCGACGCTGTTCCCGCTTTCGCCGAATGCGGCACCTGCCCAAAGATGATCGTGCCGGTGTACGGGCCAGCCTGCGCTTAGCGCGGCTGGCCCGTTTGCCGGACGGCTATTCCGGCTCGCGCTACTGCCGGATCGTCGACCGTCCGGCGGTACGCGCGGCTTCGGCGGCTTGCTCCGTCTCGGTCGCGAACGCCCGAGCGCCGCGTCGCTTGAACAGCGCCTTGACCTGGCTGCCGTCCTCGCTTCGCATTCGGGCAGCAGCGTCGAGGAATGCGCCATATAGCATCGCGCGATCATCGTCGGCGAGCGCAACCAGCCCGGCCTTCTGCACCAGCCCACCCAGCTCGATCAGATGCTTGGTGCGTTCCCGTCTCGCCACAACCCAAGCCCTCGTGTCCGTGCGCGCCCGTGCCGCATCAAGCCTGTTCCGCAGCACCCGCAGTCGCTTCGCCGCTTTCGCTGCCGCCACGAGCGCGGCGCGAGGATCGCCGGCTCGTTTCCCGAAAGAACCGCGCCCCGGCTTCGCTCCATGCCGCGGTGGTCGCCTTGTTCTTCTCCGCCACGATGCCGAGCAGCGCGCCGGCCAGCAGATCGGGCTCCAGCGCATCGGCGCCGGTCGCCTCGATCAGCTCGCCGAACTGCTGGATCTTGCGCGCCCGGAGCAGCTTCGCCCGTTCGTTCAGCGCCTTCAGCTCCGCATCGAAATCCCGTACCTTCCGCATGATCGCATCTCCTGTAGCGCGGTGTGATGCGATAAAGCTGGGTGTCGCCAAGCACCGGGCCAAGGGTGTCGGGAACCGTTTCAGCCTCTGCAATCTCGAATGCGTGCGATAGCGCATGAGAGCGCGCTTATACGTCGTACCGACGTCGCGGTGATCGGGCCTATTCTCAGGTCATCATGGCGATCTACCACTTCTCGGCGAAGGTGATCGGCCGCGGCGCCGGCTCCAGTGCCGTCGCGTCCGCCGCCTACCGCTCGGCATCGCGGCTCCATGACGAGCGTCTTGATCGCCATCACGACTTCTCGAACAAAAGCGGCGTCGTCCATGCGGAAATCATGCTGCCGGAGGGCGCGCCCGAGCGGCTGCGCGACCGGACGACGCTATGGAACGAGGTCGAGGCAACCGAAAAGCGCAAGGACGCGCAACTCGCCCGCGAGGTCGAGTTTTCGATTCCGCGCGAGCTGACGAAGGAGCAGGGCATCGAGCTCGCCCGCGACTTCGTGAAACGCGAGTTCGTCGACCGAGGCATGGTCGCCGACGTCAACGTGCATTTGGATATCGGTGCAGACGGTAACGCCAAACCACACGCGCATGTCATGCTCACCATGCGCGAGGTCGGACCGGACGGGTTCGGCGCAAAGGTCCGTGACTGGAACGCGACCGCCCTGCTGCAGAGCTGGCGGGAGAACTGGGCGACCCATGTCAACGAGCGGCTGCAGTCGCTCGGGATCGAGGCGCGGATCGATCACCGCAGCTACGATGCGCAAGGCGTCGATCTCGAGCCGCAGCACAAGATCGGCGCCGCTGGCGTTCGCAGGCTGGAGCGTGGCGAGGATGCGGAGCGCGCCGACGAGCATGTCCGCATTGCGCGCGCGAATGGTGCCACCCTCATCGCGCAGCCGGAGATCGGCCTCGACGCACTGACGCGGCAGCAGGCGACCTTCACCCGCCGCGACATGGCGGTGTTCGCGCACCGCCATTCGGACGGTCGAGAACAGTTCGATCGCGTGCTCGCCGCGATGCGCGCGTCGGATCAGGTGCTCGCGCTCGGCCGCGACGGACGCGGCGAGGAGCGGTATACCACGGTCTCGATGCTGAGCGCCGAGGAAGCCCTCGCGCGCAACGCAGTTACGCTCGCGGCGTCAAAGCGCGCGGTGGGCCGACACGATGTCGAGCATGCCGTTGCGGCAGCGACCGATCGCGGCCTCGTGCTCGGCCGCGAGCAGCGGTCGGCCCTCGATCACGTCACCAGATCGTCCGGGTTCAGCCTGGTCGTCGGCTATGCCGGCGCGGGCAAGTCGGCGATGCTGGGCGTCGCCCGCGATGCGTGGGAAGCGGCCGGCTACACCGTGCACGGTGCCGCCCTGTCCGGCATCGCCGCCGAAAATTTGGAAGGCGGCTCGGGCATCGCATCGCGCACGATCGCGAGCCTGGAACATAGCTGGGAACGCGACCGCGACCGGCTTGGTGCGCGGGACGTGCTGGTGGTCGACGAGGCCGGCATGATCGGTACGCGCCAGCTGCAGCGCGTGCTGGCCGAAGCGGCGAGCGGCGGCGCCAAGGTCGTGATGGTCGGCGACGTCCAGCAGCTGCAGGCGATTGAAGCCGGCGCGGCGTTCCGGCTGCTCGCCGAGCGGCACGGCGCCGCCGAAATCGGGGAGGTGCGCCGGCAGACCGCGCCGTGGATGCGCGACGCGACGCGGGCGTTTGCGACAGGCCGGACCGGCGAGGCGCTTAGCGCCTATGCAGGTGCAGGCATGGTCCACGTAGCCGACACGCGCGATGCCGCGCGCACGGCATTGATCGAGCGGTGGGACGCCGAGCGCCAGGCTGCGCCATCGGCCTCGCGCATCATCCTCACGCACATGAACAAGGAGGTCGAAATGCTCAACCAGGCCGCGCGCCAGAAGCTGGCGGAACGGGGCGAGCTCGGCACCGACGTCGCAGTGCAGATCGATCGGGGAGTCCGTCAGTTCGCAGACCAGGATCGCATCCTTTTCCTGAAGAACGAGCGCGAGCTAGGCGTGAAGAACGGCACGCTCGGCACAATCGAGAAGGCGGCGAGCGACAGCCTCGCAGTGCGGCTCGACGACGGGCGGCGGATCGCCGTCGACCTGAAGAGCTACGCGCATGTCGATCACGGCTATGCCGCGACCGTCCACAAGACGCAGGGCATGACGGTCGACCGGACGCATGTGCTGGCGACGCCGGGTCTGGACGCGCATGCCACCTACGTCGCCATGTCGCGCCACCGCAGCGGGACCTCGCTCCATTATGGCCGCGACGACTTCGCGGACGAGCGGCAGCTCCGGCAGACGCTGGCGCGCGAGCGGCCGAAGGACATGGCGCTCGACTATGCCGACAGTGCGCGGGAGGCCAGTAAGGCGGATAGATCGGCACCGGACGATCGGAGGAGATCGAACGGATCGAGCAAAGCGTCCGAAGCCGATCCGCCGGGTCATGTCCTCGCCCCCGGCGAGCTGGCCCATACCGACCGGGCAAAGGCGCTGCGCGCCATGGTCGCCGCGCGAGAAGCCGCGCCCAAGCCAACCGCCGAAAGCGTGCGGAGCGCCATCGCCGCGATCAAGGCCGCGCCGCAACAGGATCTCGGCCGGGACAACGACTACGGGGCGGGACGCTGATGGCCCGCACCGGCAGTGGCGGCGCGACCGGCAGCGGCACCGGCTCCGAACCCGTCGTTCAGCAGATTGCGTTCCTGTCCGCCTTGGCGGCGATCGGCGCAGGCTGGCCGCTCGTCCGGCGGCTTATCCCGCCGGGCGATGCGTTCGCGATGATCGATCTCGTGCGCGAGCATTGGGCACACAGGGACAGCCTGGAGCCATGGCTGGACGAACGCTGGGCGTGGCTCGCGCTGCACAATTACCATCTGTGGTTCGCGCTCGCCGCGCTGCCGGGCGTCGTCGCCGCCAGCGTGGTGCAGGCGTTCGACCGCAAGACTGCGTGGCCGGTCCTCTATGCGCCGCTTGGCTGGCTGGCCGGCATCGCGCTCGGCTTGTGGCTCTACCAGAGCTTCCGCGCGGACAGCTGGCTGCTTGCGGTGATGATGCCCGCGACTTTTGCTTTCCTAATGGGCGTGATAGCCGCCCGGCTCGGATCGTGGTCGCGGAACGCCAAACATCTTCGCGGCACGCGGATGCGGGTGCTGTCGTCCGGCCGGGGCGGCAGGCTTCGTGCCCGGCTGACCGGCGCCGTCACGCTGGCCGGCGTGCCGCTCTCCGCCGAGGACGAGACGATGCACGTCGCCGTGATCGGCGCAACTGGGTCGGGTAAATCGACCGCGCTGCGCGCGCTGATGGCCGATGCGATACGCCGCGGCGACCGCCAAGTCGTCGCCGACCCGGAGGGTGCAGCGATGAGCGCCTTCTTTCAGAGCGGCGACATCATCCTCAATCCGTTCGACCGCCGTTGCGCACGCTGGGATCTGCTGAGCGAGATCGAACAGCCAAGCGATCATGCCTTCATCGCCCAGTCCTTGCTGCCGCATCTCGGCACCGGCGACCACGACCAGTGGATCACCTACGCCCAGCAGTTGCTCGCTGCCCTGATCGAGACCTGGGTCGGCTATGGATCGGGTACGACCAGCCAGTTCATCGCCATGCTCGGCACCGCGTCGGTCGACGAGCTCAAGGAAAGATGCACGGGCACGCCCGCCGCGCGCTACTTCGAAAAGGGCGGCGAGCGGATGCTCGCCAGCATCCTCGGCACACTGGCGCCCGCCATCGGCCATCTGAAGCACATCACTAGGATCGAGGGCGAGCCGTTCTCGATCCGGCAGTGGGTCCGCGAGGAACGCGGCTCGCTGTGGATGCCTTATGCCGCCAACCAGGTGGCTGCACTGCGCGGACTGGTATCGTGCTGGATGAACATCGCGATCCTCGAAACGCTCTCGCTTCCACCGGCGGGCGATCGCCGGATCTGGTTCCAGGTTGACGAGCTGGATGCGCTCGGCCGCATTGAGGGGCTGAAGGACGCGCAGGCGAGGCTCCGAAAGTTCGGCGGCTGCGTCGCGATCGGGTTCCAGTCGTTCGCACAGGTCAAGGCGGTCTATGGCGAGGGCGCGCACACGATAATCGAGAATTGTGGAAACCTGCTGCTGCTCCGTGCCGGCGCCAGCGACGGCGGGGGGACCGCGAAGCTCGCATCCGACCTGATCGGCGACCGCGAAGTGGAGCGCGACGACGTGAGCCGGTCCAGAACCCGAGGGCGTTTCACGTCGCGCTCGATGTCGATGCAGACGAAGCGCTCGATCGAAGATGCCGCGCTCGCGAGCGAGATCATGCAGCTCGGCAATCGTGAGGGTTACTGCAAACGCGCTACCAGCCCGCACTGGTCGAAAGTGAGCTTCCCCTACGTCGCTTATCCGAACCGCATCACACCACGCGATCCGAGACCATAAACCAGGCGTGGGACGACGGTTTCACCACGTCCGCGCCTTCGAAGCACACTCCTGCCAATCGAGTTGATCTTGCGAACGATATGCAATAGCAGCAGCGCTTGGCCGGTTGGGGATGGTAATGCGCGCGTGGTGGTGGAGTCTTGCGACAGCTGCGATCGTCGCGCAGACAATTGTAACACAGGAAGCGGCAGCGCAGGATCGGCAGCCCGCCGGGCAGAACGAAGCCGATGACCAGGACATCGTCGTAACCGGCAGCATCTATCGCGGCGAGGTCGCATCCGGCGGCGCGCGGATCGACGTGCCGCTCAGGGATCTGCCGCTGTCGATCAGCGTCGTCACCGATGCGCTGATCCGCGACCGGCAGGTCCGCAACATCCGCGACCTCGCCGACAACGTCGCCGGGGTGCGCAGCCGGCAGAGCGGATCGGGCGCGTTCACGATCGACTTCTCGATCCGCG
>CAXUEV010000070.1:0-7737 GCA_964250105.1 uncultured Sphingomonadaceae bacterium | reverse complement strand
CGTCGGCAGCGTCGGATTTGCGGCCAGCAGCCGGCGCGTCTCGGCATGCGCCGGCCGCTCGAGCACCTCGTCGCCAGGACCCTGTTCGACGATACGTCCCTGCGCCATTACCACGATACGATCAGCGACGAAGCGCGCCGCGGCGAGGTCATGCGTCACGAAAAGCAGTGCCATTCCGAGCCGTCGGCGCAGCACGCCGATCAGGTTGAGGATCGACGCGGCGAGCGACACGTCCATCGCGCTCACCGCCTCGTCGCAGAGCAGCAGTTGCGGCGGAACGATGATCGCGCGCGCAAGCGAGGCGCGCTGACACTGGCCACCCGAAAGCCGGCCCGGACGCGCGCTCGCGAACGCCGGATCGAGGCCGACATCGGCCAGGGCGGCCGCCACCCGCTCGCGAATCACCGCAGCGCCCAGCCGCTCGGGGCGAAGCCGCTCGGCGATCTGCTCGCCGATCGTCAGCCACGGCGTCAGCGAGCCGGCAGCGTCCTGAAACACGACCTGCGGCCGCTCGCCGCCATCGAGCACAACGTCGCCGCGATCGGGCATATCGAGCCCGGCAGCGATCTTGAGCAGCGTCGACTTGCCCGATCCGCTCGCCCCGACCAGCGCGACGGCCTCGCCGGCATAGATGCGCAGATTGATCCCCGAAAGCGCCGAAAACACGCGGCGTGGGCCGAACGGCCGCTCCGGCGCGAGAACATACTCCCGATCGACGACCGCCAGCTCGAGCAGCAGGTTGCCAAGCGGCGGCGGCGGCATCGGCCAGGCACGGCCGCCGCCATCAGCTACCGCAACGTCCGCTGGCCGGATGCAGGCCGTCTTCCCGCCATGCGCGGCACGCATCGGCAACGGTGCCGCGACACGGCATGCGTCGATAACGAGACTGCAACGGCTGGCAAAGCCGCAGCCGGCGCGTGCCCCGGCCATCGCGCTTTCGTCGGCACGCATCGTCGGCAGCATCCGATCGCGGTCGACACGCATCCCGAAGCGCGATCGCAGCAACGCCGCCGTATAGGGGTGCGCCGGCCGTTCGATCAGCGCGGCTGCTGCGCCCGTCTCGACCAGCCGCCCAGTCAGCATCACCGCAAGACGGTCGGCGACCGTCGTCGCGACGGCAAGATCGTGCGTGACGAGCAGCAGCGCGACGCCATCCTCGCGCGTCAGCCGGCCGAGCAGCTCGAGCACCTGTGCCTGCACCACCACGTCGAGTGCGGTCGTCGGCTCGTCGGCGATCACCAGCTTGGGCCGGCGTGCGAGCGCCATCGCGATCATCACGCGCTGACACTGCCCGCCCGAAAGCTGGTGGGGATATGCGCGTAGCTTGGTCGCGGGTTCGGCGATGCCGACCCGCTCGAGCCACTGCTCGGCGGTGGTATCGTCGGCGATCGCCTCTTCGATCTGGCGCCCGATCCGCATCGTCGGGTTCAGCGCCCCGATCGGATCCTGGAAAACCATGCCGACCTGCCGGTGCCGGAGCGCGCGCAGAACGTCGGGCGTCGCGCCGACCACCGCCGTTCCCGCCACCTCCGCCGCACCGGTCAGCCGCCACGCCGTGACCGGCGACAGCAGGCCGAGTATCGCCAGGCCGAGCGTCGACTTGCCCGACCCGCTCTCGCCCAGCAGGGCGACCGTCTCACCCTGGCGGACTTCCAGATCGATGCCGTCGAGCACCGGCCGCCCCGCGTCGCCGGTACCGACCCACGCGCTCAGCCCGCGTATGGCCAAAACGACCTCGGCGCCCGGATCAGGCATAGAAGTCGGGTGCCAGCCGGGTCTGCTGGATCGCCACCGGATCATGACCGAGCAGGAGCGTACCGCCGACGGCGAGCGCCTTGAGCCGCCGCAACGCGACGAGCGCGGCCTCGTCATCGACACAATCGCCCGGCAGGATCTCCTCGTCGAAATTCTCCTGAAGGTCGCCGGCATCGGCGACGACGACGATCCGACCGCTTTCGGGCAGGTCGGCGACCGCCGACTGATGGCCGGCGGTATGTCCGCGCGTGCAGATCATCTCGAGGCCGGGCACGACCTGCCAGTCGCCGTCCCGCAGATCCCAGTTGACGCCGTCGAGCCTGAAGTCGACGTCGAACATCGCTCCGCCACCCCGCCCGGCGAACGCCACCTCATGCTCGCGGCGCTGCACCGAGACGCGGGCATGGGTCAGATGTTTGAGGTAGCCGGTGTGATCGCAGTGCAGGTGGCTGAGCACGACATGACCGATGTCGGCGCAGGTCAGCCCGATGTCGGCGAGCTGCCGGTCGAGCTCGTGCTCCCGATAAACGACCGGAGGCGGCCAGTTCTTGGACAGGAAGAACTCGTGCAGCAGCGCCGGATCGCGGACGTTCTGGGGATCGAAGCCGGTATCGAACAGCACCCAGCCGCTGTCGGTGTCGAAAAGATAGGCCGACATCGGCGAGGCGATGACGAACCGCCCGCCGCGATCGCGTGTCGAGACCGTCTTTGGGATGATCTCGAACCCGCAGAGCAGGACGTAAAGGCGGCGCACGCTGGTCATTTTAGAGCCTCGCTCGAAATGGGTCAGAAGCGGTAGGACACCCGCCCGCCCGCGGTGAGCGGACGCAGAGTATAGCCTTCCGCCACGAACAGGATCGACGGGCGCTGGATGATCTTCTTGCTGTTGAGCAGGTTCTTGGCAAACACGGAAATCTCCAGCCGCCCGAGCGCGACCCCGACGTCCGCATTCACCGTGTTGTAGACTGGCCGCACATAGTCGGGGTCGGCCACGTTGTACGAGCCGTACGAGCGGCCGGTCCAGGCATTCAGGACATGGCCGAACAGCGTCGCCTGCGACGGCAGGACGTGGCGATAGTCGAGGCCGAAGGCGAGCGTCCATTCGGGCGCGTTAAGCGTGTGCTGCCCCGCGCGCGGGCCGAAATCCGTCGAAGCGCTGGTGAGCTTCGAATGGACGGTGCCGAGCGAGGCGTGGGCGAAGAGGTCGGGAGTCAGTTCCGCCCGTACCTCAAGCTCGCCGCCGTAGCTGCGCGCATCGCCCGCGTTGGTGACGACGGAATAGCCGCACGTCGGCAGTCCCAGCGTCTGCTGGATACCGCTCCAGTCGATCAGAAACAGCGCCCCGTTGAAGGTCAGCCTGCCCCCAAGCACCCGTCCTTTCGCGCCCACTTCATAGTTCCACAGCTTGTCGGACTTGAAGCTGCGCGGGACCGTGGTCAGCCCGATGTCCGCGAGATCGGCGCCGCAGATGTCGGGGGGGATATAGGGCGTGGCGCCGCCGACCCGGAAGCCCCGCGCCGCCAGTCCGTAGACCGTGATGTCCCGGCTCGCGTCGTAGGACAGCGAAATTTTGGGAGTGGCGGCGTTGAACTTGGCGTCGGTCGTGTAGACCGGCGGGCCCGAGCCCGCGAAATAACCGGTCGTGGCAAGCGACGAGGTCTCGCGCGCATGAGTGTAGCGAACGCCGGCGGTGAGCTTCAGCCGCGGCGTCAGCGCCAAGGTCGCGTCGCCGAACGCGGCATATTGCCGGTCGCGGTTACCCAGCGTCGCGAGCGCGACCGAGTCGTCGGGAAAGGCGCTGCCCGGAAAGACGTCGGACTGCTCGGGGGGAATGCCGTAGAGGTCCCGGAAAGTCTGGTTGAGCCCTACGACATAGGCGTTGTCAGCCCGGCGGATTTTCTGGTCGGAAGCGTAGAGACCGACGATCCATGAGAAACGCTGTCCGCCGGCGGCGGCCGCGTTCGACGTCAGCCTCACCTCCTGGCTGAACTGCCGGGTGACGGTATTGGTGTATTCGGGCCCCGGCAGGTTGCCGATCGCGCTGCCGCGGTTCGCAAGTCCGAACGGAGGGTTGCTGTCGGCCAGATAACCGAGATATTCGCTGTTGTAGAAAGTGCCGTCGATGGTGCGGTCGAACGTATGCCGGAAATAGCCCGATACGGATGTGAGGGTGGCGAAGCCCAGTTCCTTCTCGACGGTCAGCCCTGCGACGACGAGCTTGATGCGGCTCGGCTCTCGCACCTTCTTGCTCTGCTGATATTTTCCGAGATCGGTATAGAATACCGATGAGTCACGGACGTTCTGGTCCTGGTAGAAAACCGAGGGTGTGATGCTCCAGCCGGAGCCCGGCTTGATCAGCACGCTGGCACGTACCGCCTTAATCGTGTCGGCGTTCGTCCCGTCGTTCAGCTTGTTTCCGGCATCGTCGTAATTGTCGATATAGCCCGAATTGCGCTCGATACTACCGGCGATCCGGACGG
This sequence comes from uncultured Sphingomonadaceae bacterium, assembly GCA_964250105.1. GTDB lineage: Bacteria > Pseudomonadota > Alphaproteobacteria > Sphingomonadales > Sphingomonadaceae > Polymorphobacter_B. Next base: position 3,502 of record CAXUEV010000070.1, on the reverse strand, counting down.
CGACGCGGTCCTCGACGATCGGAACGTTCAGTGTCGCCTGTTCCTGATGGTTGAAGCCGCCATGCTTCGTACCCGACAAGGATGTATTGGCCGAACCGCCCAAGTCCGTCAGCGAAGGCGCGTTCGAGATGAAGCGCAGGCTCCCGCCCATCGAACTTGCGCCGAACAGCGTACCCTGCGGCCCGCGCAGTACCTCGATGCGCGCGAGATCGATGAAGGCAGGCTCGATCGCGCCATTATACACGTTCGGCAGCGTGATCGCGATCTCGTCGAGGTAGATGCCGACCGTTGCATTGCCTGATGTCGAGCTGATGCCTCTCACCTGAATATTATCGGTGCCGGGGCCGCCGCCGGATTGGAAGGAGACGCCCGGCGTCGCGCGCGAGAGATCCTCCACAGTCCTGATCTGCCGGCTCGCCAGCGTCTCTCCTGAAAGCGCCGAAATGCTTGCGGGGACGGACCGCAGCGTCTCGCGGCGCTTGCGCGCAGTGACGACGATATCGCCCGCTTCAGGTGGAAGCACCGCGAGTGAGGCCTCGGGTGCCGCTGCCGCTAGGGCCGGTTCCGGCGCTGCAGCAGCGCCCGCGTCTTGGGCATTGCCCGGAGCCGGTAGCGCGACGCTTATCGTCGCCGCCACGATGAGAGATGACGCTGTGATGTGTGGATGCTTGGTCACGACGGCCTCGCTGACGTCAGGTATGACTCTGTAACATCAGCAATTTAGTCGTATTACAACAATTTATTAATTGATCGATAAACTTTTGTAAATTGCCTGATTTGTAGGCGACCAGTAAATTTTGTGCTTTATCCTCCGCTACTTAGTGGTGACCTAAAGATAGGCAATGCTGAAGTTTTAGGCGACTTTAGCAATCGCGAGTAACGGGGCGTGGTAGATCACGGATTGACGCGAATCACTCCGGCAGAGGTCGCCGCGATTCGCTGCGAACGTCTCGCACAAAGACCAGCCAGAGAAGCAGCGCGGAAAGTGCCAGAAAGGCGAGCAGCATCGTCATCGGACGCGCAGTACCGTCGTCCAGCATCGCGAGCACGAATGTCGACAGCGAAATCAGGCCGGACTGGAGCGCGACCCCGATCGCCACCGCAGCACCCGCCCTGTCGGCGAACGGCTCCATCGCGGTCACGAACGCCGGCGGACCGAACAGTCCGAAGCAGGCAAACATCACAAGCGTCAGCAGCACGAACGGGACGAGCGCTGTCATGCCCGACATTGTCAGTATCGCCAAGGTGCCGGTGGTCAGGGTGAAGGCGAGCGCGCCGTAGCCGATCAGCCGGAGGATGCCCAAGCGGCGCATCAGCGCTGCGTTGAATTGGCTGACCGAGATGATGACGGCTGAATGCAGTGCGACGAGCATCCCGTAGCTGGCGGGCGAAAGGCCATGTAGCGTCATAAAGACGAGCGGCGAGCCCGAGGCGAACACCATCCCCGCGCATTGCACGGTCGTGGCGATCAGCAGCGGCACGAGGAAGCGCCGGTCGCCCAACAGCCCGACATATGTCGCCGCGATACGCCTTGGACCGCGCTTCACGCGGCGGGCAGGCGACAGCGTTTCCGAAAGCCCCCGCGTAGTGAGCACGGTCGCGAAAACGGCGGCCAGGACGAGCACTGCGAAGATCACGCGCCACGAAAAAGCCTGCGCGAGAAATCCGCCGAAGGTCGGCGCGAGGAGCGGCGAGACGCTGAGCGAAACGGTCGCAAGCGACATCAGGCGAGCGGCGTCGGGGCCGCGATACTGGTCACCGATCATCGCCAGCGGGATGACGACCGTCGCCGACGCGCCGAAGCCCTGCACGAAGCGCGCCGCGATCAGCACCTCGATCGAAGGCGCAAGCGCGGCGAGTGCCGACCCGATCACATAGATGCCGAGGCCGACATAGATCAGCGGCTTGCGCCCGAAAGCATCGGAGAGCGACCCGTAGACGAGGTGGCCGCCGGCGAACGCCATGAAATAGCTCGTCATGCTGAGCTGGACGTGACCCATGTCGGAGTCGAAGCTCCGGGCGATGGCGGCGAAGCTCGGCACATACATGTCGTTCGCCAGCGCACCAACAGCGATGAGCAGGCCGATCGCTATGCTACGGCGGACCAAAGGCGACATCGGCTACTTCTTCCCTGCTGCGCATGCGCCCGGCGACCATGCCCGTCCGTCCTATGCAGCCGACAGAGCAACGGCCGCGTCGTTGCGGCCGGCACAGCGCGATGACAGGGCGATCATAACCGCACACGCAACGCCCGCGCCAGATACTTTATTGATCGATTAATACTTATCGGAGTTGTGGCTTCGGTCGCTTCCTACGGCTGATCCACCCGCTTGAGCCCGCTCAGCAAATTATCGCGGAAGACCATGATCGCGCCGGCGGCATCAAAATTCGGCATCATCGCGGCATGAGCGAGCGCCCCGTCGAGAAAGGCCGAAATCTGATCGATGGTTTGACCGACGTCGACGACCTTGAACTCGGCACGCCGAATGCCCTCACGAATAGCGCTGCCGAGTATCTCCGCTTCTATTTCGTAAAGTCTGCGGATGGCGGAGTCGACTTCGTCGCTACGCGAATGTGCGTTCGCATAATCGATGCCGATCATGAACAGCTTGCGCATCAGCGGCAGCTGGGCGGCCTGATTGCCGATCCACAGAGCGATAATCTCGCTGGGAGAAGTCGATTTGCCCTTGATATCATCAAACGTCTGATAGGCCTTCTCGGTCAGGTCTTCGACGACCGCCCGAAACAACCCTTCTTTGCTGCCATAATAATAATATATCAGCGCCGTATTAATTCCCGTCGTCGCCGATATGAGCTTTATCGAGACTGCCGAGTAATTGCGGATGGTGAACAACTCGGTCGCGCCGTCGAGCAGCAACTTTCGTCGATCACGCACCGCACCGCGCCGCGGCCGCTTGCCGGTCGCCTCTGGTTCGGCGACCAGCGTCGTACGGGAAATCTCGATCTCACGCGTGTTCATGCCAGCCCCATAGCGCATCAAATGCCGGTTGGCAGCATCGCGGCAACGAAAGCGCGACAGGGCACGACCATGTGGGTAATCGGTCGGGAAGTCGGGCATCGCGTCGATGCGCCCCGTCCCACCGACACTCATGCCGAAGCTCCGAGGAGCTTGGGCAGCGGATGAGATTGTAGGCGGCGGCGAAGGTGAAGGACCAATCGAAGCGGGCGAAGCCGCGGCGCTCGGTTCGTCGCAGGCCGGCGACGGTCTTGATCCAGCCGAAAGCCTCGTCGATCCGCTTGCGGGCACGCAGGCTGGCGGCATAGCCGGCATGGCGGCGACTCTGCCGCCAGCGGATATCGGCGCTGTGCGGGAGCCTCGGTGACGAGGATCGCAATGTGGAAGCCGTCGAGGTGCTTCGCACACTGATGGATCAGGTCGCGCTCGTACCGGAGGACGGCGAGTTGTCGATCGTCCTGCACGGCGACTGACCTGACCCCCGTTTTTTCCTCCATCTGGAGCTAGAGTCCGGCCCATCGGAGG
>CAXUEV010000069.1:0-7756 GCA_964250105.1 uncultured Sphingomonadaceae bacterium | reverse complement strand
AGGGCACCGGCGGTCGGACCCACCTGATGGGACCGGCGATGGCGGCGGCGGCCGCGGTCGACGGCTGCCTGACAGATGCGCGGGCCTATTTGTGATGCAGCCGTTCACCACGCTCGACGCGACCGCGGTCGCGCTGCCGGCGGACAACATCGACACCGACCAGATCCTGCCCGGCCGGTTCCTCAAGACGCTCGACCGCAAAGGACTGGGCGCGGCGCTGTTCCACAATTCGCGCTGGCTGCCGGACGGTACCCTGAACCACGGTTTCGTCCTGAATACGCCGGCCGCGGCGCGCGCGGCGATCCTCGTCGCCGGTGCCAACTTCGGCTGCGGTTCGAGCCGCGAGCACGCGCCGTGGGCATTGCTCGACTTCGGCTTTCGGGCGGTGATCGCGCCGGGCTTCGCCGACATCTTCTATAACAACGCCGTCAACTGCGGGTTGTTGCCGGCTGTCGTTGCTGCCGAGGCATGGCCCGACCTCGTCGCGGCGGCGGACGGCGAAACGATGCTGAGGATCGACCTGCCGACGCAGACGATCCGCTGGCACGACCGGGAAGCGGTCTTTGCCATCGGTCCCGGCGTCAAGCGGACGCTCGCGCTCGGTCTCGACATGATCGGCGCGACTCTCGGCGACGACGACGCCATCGCGGCGTTCGAGGCACGTCGCAACGGCTTCTATCCCTGGCTGCCCTGAGCCACGCGGGCGGCGAAGACCAGTCTGCACTGCCTTTCCCGGGTTCGACCGCCAGGGTCGCTTGCAGCCGCGCTGAAGCCAGCAACGACCCTAGATCTTCATCCCGCCGCTGGCGTCCACGACGTGCCCCGTCACCCAGGCGGCGGCGCCGGAGGCGAGGAACGCGACGACCGGCGCGATGTCGCCCGGCCTGCCCGGACGACCGAGCACCGTCTGCGCGCTGATCGCGTCGAACGACGACGGATCCGCCAACATGTCGCCCAAGATCTCGGTGTCAGTAATGCCGGGGGCGACGGCGTTGACGGTGATCCCGCGTGGCCCGAGCTCCGCCGCCATCGTCAGCACGAGGTTCGCCACGGCGCCCTTGGTCGCGGCATAGGCCATGTAGCCCGGCGTCGCGTAGCGGACGACCGCCGACGAGATATGGACGATGCGGCCGCCGTCGCGGAGGCGTGGCAGCGCCAGTTGGCTGGTAAAAAACAGACCTTTGACGTTGATGTCGAACATCTCGTCGAAGGCCTCCTCGGTGGTATCCGCCATCGCCAGCGCGGGGGCGATCGCCGCGTTGTTGACCAGCACGTCGAAATGGGCGCTTCCGGTGCGCCGGACGAGTTCGGCATCCAGTTCCGCATAGAGCTTCCTGATGCTCGCGACCGCGCCGATATCGGCCTGGACGGTGAAGGCGTCGCCGCCGGCCGCCTTGATCTTTTCGACCACCGCCCGCGCCGCGGCCTCGCTGTTGCCGTAGTGGACGGCGACCACCATGCCGTCCTTCGCCAGATGCTGCGCGATTTCCGCGCCGATGCCGCGGCTGGCACCGGTCACCAAGGCGATCTTAACGGCCATGTTCGACCTCCTTGCTGAAGAAGCGTTTCAAACCGAAGCCGGCGCACCCCTCGCCGGTCACGGCGACGGTATCCTCCGATGCCACCAAGCCTGTGCCCGATCGACCCGGACGCATCCGCCGATCGTGCAGCGCCGCCATCAATGCGGCAGCGTTTCGAGGAAGGCCGCCAGTCCGTCGGCGACCCCGACGGGATCGCGGTCGGGTTCGAAGTCGGCACCGCCTACTTCGGTCAGCCGGGCGTCAGGGCGCATCGTGGCAGCACGTTCGAACATCGGCCACAGGACATCCTCGCGCGCGCACATGACGTGGAGGGGGATGTCGATCGCACGGAAGCGCGTTTCGACATCCTGATTCCAGACGGCGGTAAAAGCCATCGGCATCGTGCGGTGGGCGATCAGGTGATCGACCAACTCGCGCCGCTGCAACTCGACGTCGCCGGACGTGCCCAGCATGTCGAGATACGCCCAGGCCGTCTTCAGGAAATCGCCGCTCGCCTCAACCTTGAACGGCTCGACGAACGTCTTGCGATACTCGATACGCTCGATCTCGTTGACCAGGACCGGGCCGATCAACGTCAGCGACTGCAGCCTGCCAGGGGCGAGATGCGGCATCTCGACCGCCGCGCAGCCGCCGGTGTGGTGCCCGCAAGCGTGGAACCGGTCGATTCCCAGGCCGGTGATCGCTTCGAGCAGCCGCTCGGCGACGAACGCCATGTCGGGGATCGACTCGGGCTGATAGCTCTGACCGAAGCCCGGCGAGTCGAGCGACAAGCAGTGATACCGGTCCGCCAGCCGGGCGATCACCTTGTCGAACATCACTCCGGAAGACGCCGTCTGATGGAAGAACACGATCGCAGGCGCGCCCGCCGGCCCGGCCTCGCGGAGATGGATCTGGCCGTCGCGGCAGTCGACATAGCGGCGTCTGATCATTCGTCGCACTCCACAAGGTCGATCGATCGGTAAACTGGCGCGCCTCGGCCAACCGAATGACGCTCTGCTATCGTGCCGTCGAAGCCCGGACTGCCGCTGGTGCGGCAGCCGGGTGCATCGTCGTCGGTCGGCCGGTCGCCAGCCGCCGCTGAATGCTGATCAATGCCAGATAAGTTTTCGCTCGACGAATCATCTTCGTTTCTGCATACAATCTTTGATTGGACACGGCAAGCTTGCAAAGACGAGGGAACGTCATGGGGCTGGGGCTAGAGACGGCGTTCGCGGACCTGGTCGCTGCCCTGGCCGGTGCCGACCTGGATCGGTTCTACGGTTTGATACTGGGCGACGCGATGATCATGGACGAGGACCTGCCGTTCCGCGTCGACAAAGCCGGGTTTCAGGCACACATCGCCTTTCACGGACCGGAAATCTGGGAAGGCTATGCGTGGAAGCCGAGTAATGTGGCCTTCGCCGTCGCAGGCGACACCGGCGTCGTTACCGGCTTTGCTATGTTCCGCGGCAAGCCGCGCGGTGCAGGCTTTCGGCTGCGGCCGATGCTGTTCAGCCAAGGCTGGGCGCGACAGCCGTCGGGCTGGCGTCTCGCGAACTGGCAGCAGAGCCCGGTGGTCGGTCACGTCACCCATCAATCGCCGAGTTGAGGACCGAGATGACGGACGGGTCGAACCATGGCGTCAATCGCCGCGACAGCGCGAAGCTCCTCGCCGCCGGCGTTCTGGCAGCCGGTGTCATGAGCGGGCCAGCAGGCGCTGAAACCAGCGATGCGGCGACCCTCGAAGCGGCCTTCCGTGCCGCCTTCGCCGCCGCCGCCGACCAGCCGCGCGCCATGGCGGCGGAGCGGCTGGCCCTGCTCGACGACGCGGCGCTTGTCATCGATCACGACATCCCGTTTCCGCTCGACCGCGCGGCCTATGCCGACCACCTGGCTTTCCATGGGGGTTCATGGGCGCGCGTCGAGACCCGTCTGGTCGACGTTCGCATCGCCGTTCACGGCAATACAGGCATCGCCTCGGCCTATTTCATGCAGCGCGGCAAGCCGGTCGACTCAGGGTACCGCCTCCGCGCCGGCTACTGCACCGCCGTTTGCGCCCGCGATGCGCGGGGCTGGCGAGCGCTCGGCCTCCACCTCGCCCCGCTCGCCGGCCAGATCATCGATGCTTCGCCGGGTTGACGGACACGGCGGTCATCCGCTCTCGGCGACCTTACTACGCGCGACCGGGATCGGGTAACCGGGATTGGGAAAACAATAGCAGAGATGGCGGAACGGCGTGTCCGACAGAACGCGCCAGACGACGCGGCAGCCGCGCGGCATGTAGTATGACGACCCCTCCCTGGCGACAATCTTGCCGGTCTCCAGCATCAGGGGCGGCAGGCTGTATTCGATCTCGCATTCGCCGCCGAGGACGTAATGGACCTCGTCATGCGCCAGGGTCCATGGTATGTCCTGGCCCTTGAAGAAGTCCTCGAGGTTGACCTGTAGGGCGGGCTCGTCGATACCCGTATTCACCGCCCGGAAACGCGAGCCCGGTACGAAGGGAAATTCGAGATCACCGCTGTCGGCAAGGTCGTTAACATCATAGTGGTAGTGGGCGAACTTACCCCAAACGATCCTGTCCATTATGATTCCCTCGCCACCGCGTATCTAACGCCTGTCGTCGCAGTTTATGCATACAATCTCCGCTGTCAAATATAAGTTTTAGGGGGGCTCGGTCAGCCCGTCGTGCCGGCTGTATCCGCATTAAGCGCGTAACGCAGAGCCGTGAGAACGTCGTCAGCCGCACCGATCAGGCGACAAGGAATTGTGACTGCGGGGGTCGAACGCAGTATGACGCATTCAGAGGTCGCGCGAGAGGATGGCAGGCAGAGGTCGCGAATCGCTGAGCGGCAATCTGCGGCGTGCGTTCGTGCCCGTGTGACGTTGTCTAGACCGATCAGGGTCACTAGTCCCGCGCGGCGCGCATGTTCCGCAGCACCCAGCGAATATGAGCTACGAACATCGTCACGGAAGTATGGGCATCGCCATACAAGATCGACTCATGAATCAATCTATAGTTTCGTATATATTGATCCCAGGTATTTCCCGGAACAATTTCCTGTAACAATAACGTGTAAAACCTCATGTAAGGACGTTTATAGAAAAACTCGAGGAATGCATTTCCCGAAATCTCGTTCAGAATATTATGGTATTGATACAGCGACATCACAAAATCTCGGCTATTACGTCGTTCCCATGAGATTTCGATTTGATCATATGCTTTTTCGATGTGGGCCCGGTTGTCCTCGTCGCTCATGCGGCCGGTCGCGAGACGCACCCCCAGCACGCAGATCGATTCGGTGAGCTCCAGAAAATCCACCAGTTCATGGACGCTGAGTTTTCGGATCCGCGCACCGCGGTTGGCGATCAGTTCGACGACGCCCTCGCCGGCCAGCATGTGCAGCGCCTCGCGAACGGGAGCTCGGCTGACACTGTATTCCTCCGCGAGATCGGCGGCGATGAGTCGCTGGCCCAGGGCATAGCGCCCCTTCATCACGCCGTCGACGATCGCGTCGACCACGAAGGTGACCATCGATGCGGAGGCGGCGTCGTCACCCATCTCTGGGGGATGTGATTGTGTGTTCATAATCGTGGCCTAATCGATTCCGCCTTTGTCGCCAAGGCGCACCAGCGATGCATCAAACCGTCTTGCACGTCGGACTTGAAGTGCATACGATCTCTGAAGATGATAGGAAGTGGCTCATGATCGAAGCTCTGACACGCGAAGGCATTGACGACGATTTGGTCCAGCGATTCCAGCAACTGGTCGGCCGCGACCACGTGCTGCTGAGCGAGCGCGATCGCGGCTTCTACTCGACCGACCTCAGCTGGCGCGCGAACGAGACGGCGGCGGCCGTCGTTCGGCCGGGAACCATCGAGGAACTGGGTCGCACGGTGGAGATCACTACCCGTGCCGGTCATGCGATCGTCGCCCGCGGCGGCGGCATGTCCTACACCAGTGGCTACACGCCGTCGCAGCCCGACACCGTGCTCATCGACATGCGGCGCCTCGACCGGATCGTGGAGATCAATACCGACGACATGTATGTCGTCGTCGAATGCGGGTGCACGTGGAAGAATCTCTATGAGGCATTGGCACCGCACGGCGTCCGCACGCCGTACTGGGGGCCGCTGTCGGGTGCCTATGCGACCGTCGGCGGCGCATTGTCGCAGAACAGCCTGTTTCACGGCTCCGGAGTAGGCGGTACCGCGGCCGACGCGGTTCTCGGCCTTAAGGTGGTGCTTGCCGACGGGTCGGTCATCACGACGGGATCGTGGGGCCATCAGGCCGGCAATCCGTTCTGGCGCCATTTCGGTCCGGACCTTACCGGATTGTTCACCGCCGACAACGGCGCAATGGGCTTCAAGGCTGTCGCCGCGCTGCGCCTCGTCACCGCGCCCAAGCATACCGGCTACCTGTCCTACAAGTTCGACACCCTGTCGGCGATGCTGGGGGCCCAGGTCAAGATTTCGCGACTGGGCATCGCCTCCGAATGCTACGGGTTCGATCCTTATTATAACAGCGGCTTCGAGAAGCAGGGCACTACGTTCGAGGAGGGCGTGTCGCTTGTCGGTCAGATCGCCCGCAAGGGGGGGCTCAAAGGTCTCAAGCGCGCCGCCGGCATCGCGCTCGGCGGCAAGAAGATCCTGCGGAACGTGCCGTACTCGCTCCACATGACCCTCGACGGTCTCACCGAGCGCGTTGCGGCAGAGCATACCGATCTCGCGGCCGATATCTGTGCCGCCGAAGGCGGCGTCGAGATGGCCAATTCGGTCCCGACCGTGTTCCGCAATGCACCATTCGGCGGCGTCCGCACGATCCTGCTCGGATCGGACGGGGAGATATGGATCCCGGTTCACGGCTATTTTCCGTTGTCGACCGCGGTCGCCGCCGCCGAGGCGACCGAGCGGTTCCTTGCGGAACGGCGTGAACTGATGGACCGGTGGGACATCAAGACGTCGTACCTGACGACCTTTTCGGGACCGGAATTCGTGATCGAGCCAAGTTTCTACTGGAAGGACGAGCTCGGGGATTTTCGGCTGTCGCTGATAGAGCCGGAATTTGCAGCGAAATGGAAAGAGATCCCGGCCAATCCCGACCGCCGTGCCGTAGCGCTGGCCCTCCGCGACGAGTTGCGCGAACTGTTCGATTCGCTCGGCGCGTTGCACCTGCAGATCGGCAAATATTATCCCTATACCGAGTTGATGAACAATAAGCCGCTGGGTCGCCTGCTTGAAAGCGTGAAGAACGCCCTCGATCCGGAACGCCGCGTCAACCCCGGCGCCCTCGGGCTCGCGTGAAACGTGTTATGCTGCCGAACGCGACAGGATCGCTCATGGGGCGTACCCGACCGCTGGTCGATCGGGTACACGTCGTCGACAATATTGGGGGGGGCGGTCCGCGCTAGCGCATTTGTAGGATCGACCGGCGGGAACTCTCTTAACTTTGCCGAAGGAGTAGACGATGAACACTGCCATCGACCTGAAGAGCCAGTATCATCACGGCGTCCTACCCACAACGACGAGCGACGAGGATTCGCGCCAGGAATTCGTCAAGAGCCTCAAGTTCCATCTGGCGAGCACTGTCGCCTCAGGCAATCGCCTGTCTTACGCGGCGCGGGCTAAGAAGGCCTTTCGGCAGGAGCATGGCCGCGATCCCACGGATCATCGGGAGATCCGCACCGCGATGGCGAGTGAACCCTATTTCAAGTTTTGGTCCGCGTTGCAGCGGAACAGCCAGGAAATGATGTGGAAATCGGCGCAGCTGCCGGTCGAACGGTCGTTTGACGAACTGGCGCGCGCCGGCGGGCAGGTCGGCAACGCCGGCGGAACGCTCGCCCTCGATCCGGCGCTGGAGATTCCGCGTTACCATCGGCACGTCGATATCCACTGCATGCCCGGCGGCTATCACACCGATTTCGCCGAGAACGACCTGTCGAACGGCGCGGTCTACGATCGGGCCGTCTATATCTACGCGATGGGGCGGCTGGGGCCGCTCAATTCGGATATCGGTGATACGACGATCGCCTACGTCAAGGATAAGTTCCCGGATCTGCAGCCGAAGCGGATTCTCGACATGGGCTGCACGGTCGGGCACTCGACGCTGCCGTATGTCGACGCCTTTCCAGGCGCGGAAGTCCACGGCATCGACATCGGCGCGCCGGTCCTGCGCTACGCCCATGCCCGTGCCGAGAGCCTCGGCTATCCGGTCCACTTCAGCCAGCAGAACGCCG
>CAXUEV010000068.1:0-7787 GCA_964250105.1 uncultured Sphingomonadaceae bacterium | reverse complement strand
CACCGCCAGCGCCAGCGCCCGCGCGCGCGCCGGGGCGGCGGTCCGTTCGAGCGCGGCGGCGACGTCGGGACGAAGCTCGTTCGCCGCCGGCGCGCGGAAGTCGCCGCGCTCGATGCCGCCGCCGGGGAAGACCCATTTGTCGGGCAGGAAGGCGTGGGCGCGATGGCGCCGCCCCATCAGCACGCGGGGGGCGCCGGCGTCGCGCCGGACGATCAGCAGCGTCGCCGCATCGCGCGGCCGCAGGGTCAGGGCCACATCCGCTGCAGCTCGCGCTGCCGGTCGAGGAACTGGTGCTTGAGCGCGCCGAGGACGTGCAGCGCGAACAGCAGGTACAGCGCCAGCGCGAAGCCGGCGTGCCAGCCGAAGAAGACCTCGTGGAGATGCTCCTTGTCGGGCTGGCCGATCCCCATGATCCAGCCGAGCCGCGGCACCTCGACCAGCCCGAACAGCATCAGCGGGTGCTCGGCCGCCGCCTTGAACGCCGAGTCGTGCATCCAGCCGGTGATCGGCAGGCCGACGATGACGACATAGAGCGCGAAATGCGCGAGGTGCGCCGCCGTGCGCTCGGCCGGCCGCGTGTCGGCGGGCAGCGGCGGCGGCGCGTGCGTCACCCGCCACAGGATGCGCAGCACGACGAGCCCGAGCACGGTCAGGCCGATCGACTTGTGCGCGTTGATCGCCGCGCGGATCCGCTCGTCGGGCAGGCTTTCGGCGAACAGCCCGAGGGCGACGTTGACCGCGATCAGCACGGCGATCAGCCAGTGGAGGACGATCGCGGGACGGGTATATTTGTCGGGCAGCACCATATCCGCTCCTCGTCGCCGCCTTTCAGCCGTGCTGGGACAAAGCGACATGCCACGATATCCGGCACGGCCGCTATAGGCGATCGTGCCGCCCCGCGCGAGGATGAAGTCTTGCCGTCCAGTCTCGATGCCGTCCTCCGCGCCAACTCGCCGCGCTGGACGCGCGTGCCGACGCCCGCCGCCAGCATCGCCGTCCACAGCGGCGTCGCGCTGCTGTGGTGCGCGCTGTTCGCCGCCGCCTTCGTCTTCTCGGGCGTGCTCGCCTGGAGCGTCGGGCTCGCCTATATCGCCTACGACACCGCCCTTCTCGGCTTCACCTTCGCCCAGACGTGGATGCTGCGCCACGCGCCGGCGGGCCGGCCCGCGGCGGGCGGCGTCAGCCTCGCGGTGATCGTCGCCGCGCACGACGAGGCGCGCGTGCTGCCGGTGACGCTCGCCGCGCTGTTCGCTCAGACCGACCGGCCCGACCGGGTGATCGTCGCCGACGACGGTTCGACCGACGCCACCGCCGCGCTGCTGGCGGAGAGGTTCGGCCTCGTCGCCCCTGCGCTCGGCGCGCTCAGCGACGACAGCACGACCCATCCCGGCCTCGCATGGCTGCGCCTGCCGCACGGCGGCAAGGCGGCGGCGCTCAACCGCGCCCTCGCGGCGGTCGACAGCGACATCGTCCTGACGGTCGACGCCGACACGCTGCTCGAACCCGCTGCCATCGCCGCCGTCCGCGCCGGCTTCGCCGCCGAGCCGGCGCTGGTCGCGACGACCGGCGTGCTGACCCCGGTCTGCGACGCCAGCGTCGGCGGCCGGCTGTTCGAGTGGTTCCAGAAATACGAATATGTTCGCAACTTCCTGTCGCGCTTCGCCTGGGAGCGGGTCGACGCGCTGCTGCTGATCTCGGGGGCGTTCGCCGGCTTTCGCCGCGAGGCGGTGCTCGCCGTCGGCGGTTTCGACGCCGACTGCCTCGTCGAGGATTACGAGCTGATCCACCGCCTGCGCCGCTACGGCACGCAGCACGGCCACGACTGGACGACGCGCGTCGTCGGCGCCGCGCGCGCCCGCACCGCCGCCCCGGCGACGCTGGCGGCGTTCCTCCGCCAGCGGCGGCGCTGGTTCGGCGGCTTCCTGCAGACGCAATACTGGTATCGCGACATGGTCGGCGACCGCCGCTACGGCCGGCTCGGCGTGTGGCTGCTGCCGGTCAAGGCGTTCGACACGCTGCAGCCGGTGTTCGGCCTGACCGCGTTCGTCCTGCTGGTCTATTACCTGGCGACGGCGAGGCTCCACGTCCTGCTGCCGGTGGCGATCGTCATCGGCGCCAAGATCGCGCTCGACCTCGCCTTCCACCTCTGGTCGCTGCGGCTGTACCGGCGCTGGGCGGGCGGACCGCCGATGCCGGTCGGCGCCGCCGTCCTCGCCTCGCTGGTCGAGCCGTTCAGCTTCCAGCTGCTGCGCCATGCCGGCGCCGCGCTCGGCTGGGTCACCTTCGTCACCGGCCGCCAGACCTGGGGGGCGCAGAGCCGCGGCGGGCTGGTCTGAGGCTTGGCCGTCGCCCGCAAGCGCGCTAGGACGTCGCCATCCGGCCCTTCGACGGAACGACATAGAACATGGCGCATAAAATCTATCCGAGCCCGGCCGCCGCGCTCGACGGCGTGCTGTTCGACGGCATGACGCTGATGGCGGGCGGCTTCGGCCTGTCGGGCAATCCCGAGAGCCTGATCCCCGAGGTGCGCGCCGCCGGCGTCCGCAACCTGACGATCATCTCGAACAACGCCGGCGCCGACGGCTTCGGCCTGTGGATGCTGCTCGAAAGCCGCCAGGTGGCGAGGATGATCTCCTCCTATGTCGGCGAGAACAAGCTCTTCGAGCAGCAATATCTGTCGGGCGAGCTCGTGCTCGAGCTCAACCCCCAGGGCACGCTCGCCGAGCGCATCCGCGCGGGCGGCGCCGGCATCCCCGCCTTCTACACCCGGACCGGCGTCGGCACGGTCGTCGCCGACGGCAAGCCGGTCGAGGAATTCGACGGCGAACTCTACGTGCGCGAGACCTGGCTCCGCGCCGACGTGGCGATGGTCAAGGCGTGGAAGGCCGATACTTCCGGCAACCTGATGTTCCGCAAGACCGCGCGCAACTTCAACCCCGTCATGGCGACCGCCGCCAGGATCACCGTCGCCGAGGTCGAGGAGATCGTCGCCGAGGGCAGCCTCGACCCCGATGCGATCCACACGCCGGGCATCTATGTCGACCGTATCGTCCGCTCGACGATCAACGAGAAGCGCATCGAGAAGCGGACCGTGCGCCCGCGCGAGGCGGCATGACTTGCCGACCAGCCGCCTCCAGATGCACGCCGTCGCCAAGCCGTGGGGCCGCCACCGGCTGTGGCCGGGTTTCGCCGATCCTGCCGCCGACGCCGAGCCGATCGGCGAGATCTGGTTCCGCCCGCTCGGCGACGACCCGCCGCTGCTGATCAAATATTTGTTCACCAGCGAGCGGCTGTCGATCCAGGTTCACCCCGACGACGACCACGCCCGCGCCGCCGGCCACCTGCGCGGCAAGGACGAGGCGTGGGTCATCCTCGACGCCGCGGCCGGGGCGACGATCGCGCTCGGCCTGACCGCGGCCACCACGCGCGAACACCTGCGCGCCGCGGCGCTCGACGGCAGCATCGAGCGGCTGGTCGACTGGAAGCCGGTCGGCCCGGGCGACGTCGTCTACTCGCCCGCCGGTACGGTCCATGCCATCGGCGGCGGGCTGACGCTGATCGAGGTCCAGCAGAACGTCGACTTGACATACCGGCTGTACGACTATGGCCGGCCGCGCGAACTCCACCTCGACGCCGGCCTCGCCGTCGCCGACGCGGCGCCCTATGCGGGCGCGCCGCCGCCCGTCGCGCTCGGCGACGGCCGGACGATCCTCGTCGCCGGGCCGAAGTTCGTCCTCGAACGCTGGCGCGGCGGGACCCGCGTCGCCGATGCCGGGAGCGACGCGGTCTTCGTCGCCGTCGCCGGCGGCGGCACGATCGGCGGCGACCGCTTCGCCGCTGGCGAGTGCTGGTCGGTCGCCGGGGCGGTGGCGATCGTCCTCGACTACGATGCCGACGCGCTGTTCGCCTATCCGGGCGACACGGTCATGCCGGGCTGACCAGCCGCCAGCCGAGCGTCTCCCCGGCATGGAACGGCACGAGGTCGCCGATGCGCGCCGGCACCGGCACCGTCGCGCGTTCGAGCACGACCCGCCCGTCGTTGACCGGCAGCCCGTAGAAGCGCGCTCCGAACAGGCTGGCGAAGCCTTCGAGCCGGTCGAGCGCGCCTTCCTCGTCGAACACCTGCGCATAGCTTTCGAGCGCGCAGGGCGCGTTGAACACGCCGGCGCAGCCGCACGCGCTCTCCTTGGCGTCGACCGGGTGCGGCGCCGAGTCGGTGCCGAGGAAGAACTTCGGGTCGCCCGACACCGCCGCCGCCCGCAGCGCCAGCCGGTGCCGCTCGCGCTTGGCCACCGGCAGGCAGTAGAGGTGCGGGCGGATGCCGCCGGCGAACATCGCGTTGCGGCTGTAGGTCAGGTGGTGCGGCGTGATCGTCGCCGCGACCTGCGGCCCCGCGGCGGCGACGAAGTCGACCGCCTCGCGCGTCGTCACATGCTCGAAGACGATCCTCAAGCCGGGCAGGTCGGCGACGAGCGGCACGAGCACGCGGTCGATGAACACCGCCTCGCGGTCGAAGATGTCGACCGCCGCATCGGTCACCTCGCCGTGGATCAGAAGCGGCATGCCGATCCGCTGCATCGTCGCGAGCACCAGGCGCAGCGCGGCGAGGTCGGTCACCCCGGCGGCCGAGTTCGTCGTCGCATGCGCCGGGTACAGCTTGGCGGCGGCGAACACGCCCTCGCCGAAGCCGCGCGCCAGCTCGCCGGCGTCGCTGTCGTCGGTCAGGTACGCCGTCATCAGCGGCGTGAAGCCCGCGTCCGGCGGCAGCGCGGCGACGATCCGCGCGCGATAGGCGACCGCGGCGGCGACCGTCGTCACCGGCGCCTTCAGGTTGGGCATGACGATCGCCCGCGCGAACTGCCGCGCGGTGAAGCCGGCGACCGCCGCCAGCATCGGCCCGTCGCGCAGATGGACGTGCCAGTCGTCGGGCCGGCGGAGGATCACGCGGTCGGTCATCCATCCGCGATAGAGGCTGCCCCTCCCCGCCTCAACCACCATCGTTGCCGCTGCGCGGCAAGCGGCACGATCGTTGCCGCCGCCGTCCGGCCGGCGCATAGTCGCGGGGTGATGCCGCTCGACCTGCTGTTCCGCATCGCCAGCACGGTCGCGCTGGCCGGCTGGATCGTCCTCGCGCTGAGCCCGCTCAGGCGCGGGCTGGCGGTGCTGGCGGCGCGGCTGCTCGCGGCGGTACTGTGCGGCGGCTATGCGGCGGTGCTGGTCCACGCGCTCGCGACCGGCCCGGCGGGGCCGGCGATCGACTTCAACTCGCTCGACGGCGTCATGGCGATGCTGCGGACGCGCGAGGCGGCGCTCGCCGGCTGGGTCCATTATCTCGCGTTCGACCTGTTCGTCGGCGCCTGGGAGGCGGAAACCGCGCCGGCGGCGCGGGTGCCGCACTGGCTGCTGCTGCCGTGTCTCGCGCTGACCTTCGTCGCCGGCCCGGTCGGGCTGCTCGCCTATCTCGTCGTCCGTGCGGCGCGGCAGCAGCGCGCCACCTAGCGCCGCTTCTCCTGCACGCGCAGGCTCGATCCGTCGGGCAGGCGGACGAGGACATGGTCGCTGAAGCGGTTGATCACCGGCGCCTCGACGTCGCGGCTGGTGACGCAGCCGGTGCGATAGTCGGTCTCGCGGAAGGCAACGACGCGGAAATCGCGCGTGCGGTCGTCCGTTCCGGTGTCGACGCCGGCAGTCACGGCTAGCTCGGCGTCGGTCATGGCTCGCGGCCCTTCTTTGGGATGACGGCCCCGGCGCCGTGAAGCGCCGGGGCCGGATCGGTCAGCGGCGGAAGAAGCGACGCTGGTTCATCGGCGGGTTGACCGTCTTCTCGCGGAAGACGATGCGCCCCTTGTCGAGGTCGTATGCGGTCATCTCGACGTGCACGCGGTCACCGACGATCGAGCGGATGCGGTTCTTGCGCATCTTGCCCGCCGTATAGGCGATGATCTCGTGATCGTTCTCGAGCTTCACCCGGAACCGGCCGTCGGGCAGGATCTCGGCGATCGTGCCCTCGACCTTGAGTGCCTCTTCCTTCGCCATAAGGCCGGTTAGGCCAGCTGGAGGTTGACGGCCGAGCTGCGGCCCTGACGATCGTTCTCGACGTCGAAGCTGACCTTCTGGCCCTCGTTGAGGCCGTTCAGGCCGCTGCGCTCGACCGCCGACACATGGACGAAGACGTCCTTGGATGCGCCGTCCGGAGCGATGAAGCCATAGCCCTTGGCGCTGTTGAAAAACTTGACGGTACCGATCGCCATGAAGAAACGTCCTTAGATAGTTCAGAAGGTCCGGACGCAAACCTGCGCGCGGACGCCTGGGCAGCAAGAAAACGAAAGAGGGTGCGTGAAGCGCCGCTCGACGGTTGCAGGCAACTTCGGCTGCCTCCTATATGCCCTTATTCGGCGGCAAATGCAAGCCGTGGAGGCGGTCGTGGCATGGGCGTCGGGCCGCCGCCCTTGCCGCCCGGCGGCGCCCCGCCTAATGGCGCGTCATGCACGTCTACAAGATCCTGCGCCCTGCGGAATGGAAGGCTTTCGAGGCCGACGGCGGCTTCGCCGGCTCGCCCGACGACCTCCGCGACGGCTTCATCCATCTCTCGACCGACGCCCAGCTGGCCGGCACGCTCGCCAGATATTTCGCCGGCGAGCTGGAATTGTCGCTCGTGACGCTCGACGCCGACCGGCTCGGCGAGGCGCTGCGCTGGGAGGCGTCGCGCGGCGGGGCGGAGTTCCCGCACCTCTATCGCCCGCTGGCGCGGCACGAGGTCGTCGCGCACGCGTTCATTCCGGCTTCAGCCACGGCCGGCTAGCAGATGGCGATGCCGCGCCACATCCGAACGATCGTCCTTCTCGGCGGCGGTGCGGCCGCGGGACTGGCGCTCGCGCTCGGCCTCGAGGGCGGCATCGGTCGCTCGCCGCTTGCTGCCGACGTTCTCGCCGTGCCGGTGGCACCACCCGTCGAACGCGTCGTGCCGCTGGCGCCGGCGCAGGTCCAGCTGTCGTTCGCGCCGGTCGCCAGGCGTGCCGCGCCGGCGGTGGTCAACGTCTATTCGGCGCGGGTCAACCGCACCCGCGCGACGATGATGGACGATCCGTTCTTCGGCCAGTTCTTCGGCGGCGGCGCGCCGCAGCCGCGCGTCGAGCAGTCGCTCGGCTCGGGCGTGATCGTCGCCGGCGACGGGCTCGTGGTGACCAACAACCATGTCGTCGCCGGCGCCGACCAGATCCTCATCGGCCTCGCCGACCGCCGCGAATATCCGGCGAAGATCGTCTTCGCCGATGCCAAGTCTGACCTCGCGCTGCTGCGGATCGACACCAAGGGCGCGCGGTTGCCGACGCTCAAGCTCGGCGACAGCGACCGTGCCGAGGTCGGCGACGTCGTGCTGGCGATCGGCAATCCGTTCGGCGTCGGCCAGACCGTCACCCACGGCATCGTCTCGGCGGTGGCACGGACCGGCGTGGGCGTCTCCGACTATCAGTTCTTCATCCAGACCGATGCCGCGATCAACCCGGGCAACTCGGGCGGCGCGCTGCTCAACCTCGCCGGCGAGCTGGTCGGGATCAACACCGCGATCTATTCGCGCAGCGGCGGCTCGAACGGCATCGGCTTCGCCATTCCCGCCAACATCGTCCGCGTCTTCCTGTCGGCGGCGGGCAGCGGCAAGCTCGTCACCGGCTGGATCGGCGCGGAGGGCGAGACGGTGACCGCCGAAAGCGCGCGGCTCGCCGGGCTCGATCGTCCCGGCGGCGTGCTCGTCACCGCCGTCGCCCCCGGCTCGCCGTCGGCGGCGGCGG
>CAXUEV010000067.1:0-8009 GCA_964250105.1 uncultured Sphingomonadaceae bacterium | reverse complement strand
CGCGACTGGCCCTCGACGAGCACCTTGACCGTGCCGTCGGGCAGCTTGAGCAGCTGCAGCACCGTCGCCAGCGTGCCGACGTCGTAGAGGTCGCCCTCGCCTGGATCCTCGTCGGACGGGTTCTTCTGCGACAGCAGGAAGATCTGCTTGTCGCCGCCGTGCATCACCGCCTCGAGCGCCTTGACCGACTTGTCGCGGCCGACGAACAGCGGAACGATCATCTGCGGGAACACGACGATGTCGCGCAGCGGCAATATGGGCAGGGTCGACATCGGCTACTCCACTTGCGGTCTCACTCCGGACCGCGCTGGAGCGGATATGGGAGGCCGCCGCCGCCGCATCAAT
The DNA here is from genome assembly GCA_964250105.1 of uncultured Sphingomonadaceae bacterium. GTDB lineage: Bacteria > Pseudomonadota > Alphaproteobacteria > Sphingomonadales > Sphingomonadaceae > Polymorphobacter_B. Next base: position 7,664 of record CAXUEV010000067.1, on the reverse strand, counting down.
CCACCTGCCCGCGGGTGCGCGCTCGCTCACTTAACGGCCAAGGTCACATGCGATTGCGGCGATGCTGTGTCCGCGCGTCAGGCGACGTCGCGGTCCTTGGTCTCGGGCAGGGCGACGAGCGTCACGACGAACGCCACCGCGACCACTGCGAACGTGTACCACAGGCCGCCATAGGGATCGCCGCTGCGGGCGATGATGTACTGCGAGATCAGCGGCAGGAAGCCGCCGAAATAGCCGGTGCCGATATGGTAGGGGATCGACAGCGAGGTGTAGCGGATGCGCGCCGGGAACAGCTCGACGAGGACGGCGGCGACCGGGCCGTAGGTCATCGCCGACAATATGCCGAGCATCAGCCCGGCGGCGATGATCAGCAGGTCGTTGCGTTCGCCGGGATTGCTCCGCGTCGGATAGCCGGCGGCGGCCATCGCCGCCTCGACCGCCGCCTTGTCGAACGTGCCGGCGACGTCGTTCAGGTCGACCGCGACCGTGTCGCCGACCGTTATCCGCAGCGGCAGTCCCTCCGACTCGCTGCGGACGAAGCCGATGCCGCGACCCGAGAATAACGCCATCGCCTCGCCGCAGGCGGTCGCTTGATGCTTGGCGAACGGATCGTAGCGGCATTCGACGCCGGCGACGCGGATCGGCGCCGCCGCCATAGCTCGCGACAGCGCCGGGTTGGCGGCATGACTGAGCAGGTGGAACAGCGGGAACAGCAGGAGCAGGGTCAGCCCGTAGCCGGCGACGATGATCGGCCGCCGCCCCCATTTGTCGCTGAGATGCCCCGCCAGCACGAACAGCGGCGCCGACATCAGCGCGGTCGTGCCGGTCAGCAGCTTGGCGTCGGTTTCGTCGACCAGCGCCGTCTGCTGGAGGAAGTAGAGCGTCGAGAACTGCGACGTGTACCAGATCACCGTCAGTCCGGCGGCGATGCCGAACAGCGCGACGAACAGCATCCGGACATTGGTCCAGTCGCCGAAGGTCTCGCGCAGCGGATGGTCGCTGGTCGTGCCCGCCGCCTTCATCGCCTGGAACACCGGGCTTTCGCGCAGCTTGAGCCTGATCCACAGCGACACGCCGAGCAGGAGCAGCGAGACGATGAACGGGATGCGCCAGCCCCATGCGGCGAACGCCTCCGGACCGACGGCGAAGGTCGTCGTCAGCACGACGATCAGCGACAGGATGAAGCCGCCGACCACCGACGCCTGGACGAAGCTCGTGTAGAAACCGCGCCGCCCCTTCGGCGCGTGCTCGGCGATGTAGATCGCCGCGCCGCCATATTCGCCGCCGAGGGCGAGCCCCTGGAGCAGCCGCAGCGCGACGAGCATCGCCGGTGCCCAGAGGCCGGCTTGCGCGTAGGTCGGCAGGACGCCGACGAGCGCCGTCGCCACCCCCATCAGCGAGATCGTCGCGAGGAACGTGTACTTGCGCCCCAGCCGGTCGCCGAGGATGCCGAAGACGAGCGCCCCGATCGGCCGCACGCCGAACCCGGCGCCGAACGTCGCGAGGCTCAGCAGCAGCGCCGCGGTCGGGTTCTCGGTCGGAAAGAACAGCCGCCCGAGCAGCGCGGCGAGCGTGCCGTAGACGAAGAAGTCGTACCATTCGAACATCGTGCCGAGCGACGAGGCGACGATGACGAGCCGGTCGCGCCGCGGATCGAGCCCGGGCACCGCTGCCGGTGTCGCCACGCTCGCCTCCTGCCGCGTCACGGACGGAACACGGCGGTGACGACGCCGAGACCGCCGAGCACGAGCAGCAGCCAGCTCGCCAGCCGGACGATCGTTTCGCCGCCCCTCGTGGCGACCGCCTTGCCGTAGGAGGAGAACTCCTCGATGCCGGCGACGTTGCGCCGCTCGAAACGGCGCTTGTTGGTCCAGAAGATGCCGTAGCCGCCGATCGCCAGCAGAACGACAAAAACGAGGGTTTGCATCTTAAGTCTTAATCCCGATCGTAGATGTCGGCCCAAGCAAGTTCGTTCCGCCCGGATTCACGCCGGGCGGTCGGCGATCATCGCGGTGAACTTCGCCTCGGCGACGGGCTTGCCGGCGACGGTGGCGCGGCCGGCGAACTTGCACACCGTCGCCCGGCGCTGGGTGAAGGCGACGTCGAGCTCGAGCAGGCAGCCAGGCTCGACGGGGGCGCGGAACTTCGCCTCCTCGATCGCCATGAAATAGACGAGCTTGTCGCGGCCGCCGAGGTCGAGCGACAGGATCGACAGGACGCCCGCGGTCTGCGCCATCGCCTCGACGATGAGGACGCCGGGCATGATCGGCCGGCCGGGGAAATGCCCGGCGAAGAACGGCTCGTTGATCGTCACCGCCTTGATGCCGCGCGCCGACTGGCCGAGGACGATGTCCTCGACGCGGTCGATCAGCAGCATCGGGAAGCGATGCGGGATCAGCGCCATCACCGCCGCGATGTCGACCGCGGGGTGCGTCGCGGTGGGCGCCGGGGCGGCGGTGTCCACTACTTCGCCGCAGGCGCCGCCGGGGCGGTGGTCGAGACGCGCGGCAGCGCCTTGTCGAGGCGGGCGATGACGTCGGTGGTGACGTCGATCGCCGCCGAATGCTGCAGCGTCGCGCCCTCGGCGAGGACGATCGTCGCGCCGCGCTCGCGCATGACGGTGCTGATCACCGGCTGCGCGGCGTCGTTGATCTGCTTGAGCACGCTCTGGCGCGACGCCTGGAAGTCGCGGTCGCGGTTGCTGAGGTCGGCCTCGGCCGCCTGCTGCCGCTGCTGCAGGTCGCGCGCCTTGGTCTCCCAGGCGGTGATCACCGCCGGCGTCGCGGTCTGCGCCGGGCGCGACTTGGCGAGCGTCTGGCCTTCGGTGCCGAACTGCGTGCGCAGCGAGGCCAGCCGCGCCTGGATCGCGTCGGCGCGCGTCTTGAGCTCGGTCGCCGCCTGCTTGCCGGCGGCCGAGGTGTTGATGACGTCGTCCATGTCGACGATGACGATCACCGGCGGCGGCAGCGTCTGGGCGGCGAGCGGCGCGGCGAGAAAGGCGGCGAGCGCCGCGGTCGTGGTCAGTCGCATCATCAGAATTGTGTCCCTACGTTGAATTGGAAGAGCTTGTCCTTGTCGCCTTCCTGCTTCAGCAGCGCCTTGGCGAGGTCGAAGCGGAACGGGCCGAACGGCGAATTCCACGACACGCCGGCCCCGACCGACAGCCGCGGCTTGGGCGAGTCGCCGAGGAAGAACTCGCGGAACGTGTTGTCGGGCGACGGGGTCAGGTCGGGGGTCGGCACCTTGAACACCGCGCCGATGTCGGTGAAGATCGACGGCCGCAGCCCGAGTTCGGCGCCCGCGGCGCCGAGCGGGATCTGCACCTCGACCCGGCCGCGGTAATAGGCCTCGCCGCCGATCGAGTCGTTGGTCAGCGGCTTGCTGTCATAGTCGACCGTGCCGTCGGCGTTGACCGTCCGGCGGACGATGCGCGGGCCGACGCCGCGGATGCCGAAGCCGCGGATCTGCCCCTCGCCGAGGAAGAAGCGGTCGGTCAGGCGGACGTCGTCGCCGCCATAGCCGAAGATGAAGCCGCCCTCGCCGCCGATGTTGAGGACGAAGCCGCTGTCGCGGAACAGTGGATGATACCAGTCGTAGTTGACCCGCGTCCGCAGATATTTGACGCCGGTGCCGACGCCGGCGAAGTCCTGGCTGAAGACGAAACGCTGGCCGCGGCTCGGCTTCTGCGGGTTGTTGACGCTGTTGTAGATCAGGCTGTAGCCGACCGACGACGTCGTGTACTTGCCGACCGAATCGCACAGGTAGCGCCCGGCCTTGAGCGGGTCGCAGATGCCGTTGGTGTAATACACGTCCCGGTCGAGCGTGACGCTGTCGAAACTCAGGCCGTAGCGCAGCGACGCCGCCCAGAACTCGGTGATGGCGAAGCCGGTGCGGACCTGGAAGCCCGTCGTCGTCTGCGAGAAGGTCGTGTTGCGCGAATCGTCGGTCAGCGTGTTGAACGACCGGTAGTCGCGGCGGAACACGTCGACGCCGAGCGCGAGGTTGCGGCCGAACAGGTACGGCTCGGTGAACCCCGCCTCGATCGACTTTGAATAGCTCGACACGTTCGCCGACAGGCGCAGCTCCTGCGCCCGCCCGCGGAAGTTGCGCTGGGTGATCGAGCCGCTGAGGATGAAGCGTTCGAGGCTCGAGAATCCCGCCGAGATCTGCAGCTCGCCGGTCGCCTTCTCCTGGACGTTCGCCTCGAGGATGACCTTGTCGGGGCCCGATCCCGGCTTCTGCTCGATCTCGAGCTTGTCCTGGAAGAAGCCGAGGCCCTGGAGCCGGTCGCGCGAGCGCTTGACCTTGTAGGTGTTGAACGCGTCGCCCTCGGCGAGGCGGAACTCGCGGCGGATGACGGGGTCGCGCGTCAGGACGTTGCCGTTGATGTTGATCTTCTCGACATAGACGCGCGGCGCCTCGGCGATCTGGAAGACAACGCTCATCTCGAGCTTGTCCTTGTCGCGGTCGAACTGCGGCCGGACGTCGGCGAAGGCATAGCCGAGCAGCCCCGCGGTCTCCTGCAGCGTGTCGACCGTGCTCTCGATCTTCTGCGCGTTGTACCAGTCGCCCTGCTTGACCGTCAGCAGCTTGCCGAACGTGTCGGGCTTGATGTCGCGGATTTCGCTCTCGATCTTGAGCTCGCCGAACTTGTAGCGCTGGCCCTCGTCGACGACATAGGTGACGATGAAGTCGCGGCGGTCGGGGGTCAGCTCGGCGACCGCCGAGACGACGCGGAAGTCCGCATAGCCGTTGGTCAGGTAGAACTGGCGCAGCTTCTGCTGGTCGTAGGCGAGCCGGTCGGGGTCGTAGGTGTCCGACGAGCTGAACAGCCGCCACGGCCGCGCCTGCCGCGTCGCCATCGCCCCGCGCAGGTCGCCGTCGGAGAATTTGGTGTTGCCGAGGATGTTGATCTGGCGGACCTTCGACTTCGCGCCCTCGCTGATCTCGAAGACGACGTCGACGCGGTTCTGGTCGAGCTGGACGATCTTGGGCTCGACCGCGGCGGCGAAGCGCCCGCCGCGGCGATAGATCTCGAGGATGCGGGCGACGTCGGCGCGCGCCTTCGACCGGGTGAAGATCTGGCGCGGCGCGAGGCGGACCTCCTCGCGGACCTTGTCCTCCTTGATCCGCTTGGCGCCCTCGATCAGGATCCGGTTGATCACCGGATTCTCCTTGACCTGGATCGTCAGCGTGCCGGCGTCGTCGAGAATCGTCGCGTCGGCGAACAGCTCGCTCGCGTAGATTTCCTTCAGCGCCTTGTCGAGCCGGTCGCGGTCGTAGGTGTCGCCGACGTTGAGGTTGACGTACGACCGCACCGTCTCGGGCTCGAGCCGCTCGGTGCCCTTGATGATGATCGCGCGCACCGTGCCCGACGTGTTCGGCACCGGCGTCGCGAAACTGTCTTCGGCCGGCGCCGCGATGCCGCCGGATGAGACCTGCGCCGCCGCCGTGGTCGCGGCGAGCGCCGTCCCTGCGAGCAGCACGAGCAGCGTCCGGCGGGCGCGGCCGGCGGTCGCCTGCCGGCGGGCCGGCTTCGACCGGATGAGTTCAGTCACGCGTCAACTCGCCCTTTACTGCCGCCCAGCCCAGCCCGTCGCGCCCTGTCCGGCGCCCGCATGCGCGACCCGCTCAACCGAGCAGCCGTGCCAGATGCTGCCACATCCCGGTCGCCGCGAGGTCGTTCCACGTCAGCACGACCATCAGCGAGAGCAAGGCGACGAAACCCGACATGAAAGCCAGTTCCTGAACCTTCGGCGCCAGCGGCCTGCGGCGTACGGCCTCGACCGCGTAGAGGAACAGATGCCCCCCGTCCAGCATCGGCACTGGCAGGAGGTTGATGAATCCGAGGTTAATCGAGATCAGCGCCATGAACTGGACCAAGTTCGGCAGGCCGAGCGCCGCCTGCTGCCCCGAGATCTGCGCGATCTTGATCGGGCCGCCGAGCTCGGTCAGCGGCCGGCGGCCGGTGACGACCTGGACGATGCCCTCGGCCATCGACCGCGTCATGTCCCACGTCTCGCGCACCGCGAAATAGACCGCGGCGACGGGCGAGCGCCGCTCGACGACGCGCCCGCCGCTGCCGACGCCGAGTTGGCCGCGGGTGTAGCGGTTGCCGAACCGGTCGGCCTCGCTGACGATCGCCGGCCGCAGCTCGAGGTCGATGCGCCGCCCGCCGCGCTCGATGACCGCGGCGACCGGCTCGCCGGCGTTCTGCGAGACGAGGCGGATGACGTCCTCGAAGCGCTCGACGGCCTTGTCGTCGAGCGCGATGATACGGTCGCCGGGGCGGATGCCCGCCGTCGCCGCCGGGCTGCCGGCGACGACCTGCGCCACCACCGCCGGCGTGAACGAATGGCCGTAGGTGGTGAAGAACACCGCGAACACCGCGATCGCGAACAGGAAATTGGTCATTGGCCCGGCGAGGATGATGATCGCCCGCTGCCACAGCGGCTTGAACTGGAACATGACCGACCGTTCGGCCGGCGTCGCGGCGACCGTGTCCGCCGCCGGCTGGCTCGCGGCGTCGGCGTCGCCGGCGAACTTGACGTAGCCGCCGAGCGGCAGCAGGCCGATTTTCCATCGCGTGCCGGCGCGGTCGGTCCAGCCGGCGATCTCGCGCCCGAAGCCGATCGAGAAGGCGTCCGCCTTGACCCCGAACGCGCGCCCGGCGAGATAATGGCCGAACTCGTGGATGAACACGAGGACGCCGATGACGACGGCGAAGGTCGCGAGCGTCGCCGGCAATCCGGGCTGCGGCAGCACGTCCATCAGCGCATCCTGTTCGACATGAAACCACTCGCCGCCGCGCGGGCGGCACCGTCGATCGCGACGACTTCGGCGAGCGTCGCCACCGGCGCCGCCGCCAGCCGGGCCAGCGTATCGGCGACGATTGCGGCGATATCAAGAAAGCCGATCCGCGCGCCCAGGAAGCCGGCGACCGCGACCTCGTTCGCCGCGTTGAGGATCGCCGGCGCCGAGCCGCCCTCGCGCAGCGCCGCCCACGCCAGGCCGAGCGCGGGGAAGCGGTCGAAGTCGGGCGCCTCGAAGTCGAGCCGGGCGACCGCGGCGAGGTCGAGCCGCCGGCTCGGCGTCGCCATCCGCTCGGGCCATGCCAGCGCATAGGCGATCGGCGTCCGCATGTCGGGCGTGCCGAGCTGCGCCAGCATCGACCCGTCGATATATTCGACCATCGAATGGACCACCGACTGCGGGTGGACGATGACCTCGAGCTGGTCGGCCGACACCGGGAACAGCATGTGCGCCTCGATCACCTCGAGGCCCTTGTTCATCAGCGTCGCCGAATCGACCGAGATCTTCGCCCCCATCGACCATATCGGATGCGCGCACGCCTGCGCCGGCGAGACGCCGCGCATCTCGGCGGTCGACATCTGCCGGAACGGGCCGCCGCTCGCCGTCAGGATGATCCGCGCAACGCGCTCGGGGCGGTCGTGGTCGAACACCTGGTAGATCGCGTTGTGCTCGGAATCGACCGGCAGCAGCCGCGACCCCGACTTCGCCGCCGCCGCCTTGACAAGGTCGCCGGCGCAGACCAGCGTCTCCTTGTTGGCGATGGCGAGCGTCGCGCCGCGCTCGACCGCCGCCAGCGTCGGCGGCAGGCCGGCGGCGCCGACGATCGCCGACACGACTATGTCGGCCGGCAG
>CAXUEV010000066.1:0-8051 GCA_964250105.1 uncultured Sphingomonadaceae bacterium | reverse complement strand
CGCGCCGGCGACGCGCCCCTCGGCGCTGCGGTTGGCCGCGGCGATGGTCCCATCGTGCGCCTCGACGATCGTCCGGGCGATCGCCAGCCCGAGCCCCGAATGCCGGCCGAAGTCCTCGCCCTCGGGCCGTTCGGAATAGAAGCGGCGGAAGATATCGTCCTGATTCTCGGGCGGGATGCCCGGCCCGTCGTCGTCGACCCGCAGGACGACGCGGCCGTCGAGCCGGCTCAGGGTGACGACGACGACGCCGGCGGCGGGCGAGAACGAGACGGCATTGTCGATCAGGTTCTGCACCACCTGCGCCAGCCGGCTGCCTTCGCCAAGGACGGTGGCGACCCCCGACTCGGGGCGGGCGAAGGCGATCTCGACGCCCCGCGGCAGACCGGCGGTCTCGTAGCCGCCGACCAGTCCGGTGACGAGTTCGCCGAGGTCGATCCGCTCGAAGCGGCTGCGCGACAGTTCGGCGTCGAGCCGGCTGGCATCGGCGATGTCGGTGATCAGCCGGTCGATCCGGCCGACGTCGGCGCGGATGACGTCGAGCAGCTGCGCCTGCAGCCGCGGCTCGCGCACGCGGCCGAACGTATCGACCGCGCTCGACAGCGATGCCAGCGGGTTCTTGAGCTCGTGGGCGACGTCGGCCGCGAACGCCTCGGTCGCATCGATCCGCTCGCGGAGCGTCAACGTCATGTCGGACAGCGCGCGCGCCAACTGCCCGATCTCGTCGCGGCGCTTCCTGAAGCGCGGCACCGTCACATCGCGGGCGCGGCCGAGCCGGACGCGCTGCGCCGCGTCGGCCAGCTGGCGCAGCGGACGGACGATCGTCGAGGCGAGGAAGGTCGACAGCAGCAGCGATGCGGCGAGGACGAACAGGAAGACGAGGAACGACGACATCCGCTCGGCCCGGACCAGCGTCGTGATGTCGCGCGTATCGCGGGTCAGCTGGACGACAACGTACGGTGCCGGGCCGGCCGGATCGAGCGGCGCGGCGGCGCTGATGATGACGATGCGGTCGGGCGCGGCGCGCATCGTGTCGGCCGCGTCGCCCGATCGCGCGGCGTCGCGCACCTCGGACCACGCGTCGGCGGCGTCGCGGACGGGCTCGGCGTAGTCGTCGAGGCGCGGGAACGAACCGACCGCCTCGATGGTGCGGTCGAGGAAGCGGGCGACGTCGCGGCGGAACGGCTCTGTCGCCGGATCGCGCAGCTTGAAGGTCGGCCCCGTCACGCGCCAGCTGTCGGCGATCAGCGCGCCATCGACGCCGTAGACGCGCAGCCGTATCCGGCCGATGGTGCCGTAGCGCGCGGCAATCTCGGGAATGCGCGCCGACGGCTGGTCGCCAAGGAAGGCGGCGAGCAGGATCGCCTGCATCCGCATCTCGGCCCGGCGCTGGTCGATCAGTCGCTCGCGGAACGAATCGAGATAGAAGATGCTGCCGGTCAGCGCCAGGATGGCGAAGACGTTGACCGCGAGGATGCGCGGCGCGAGGCTGAAGCGCCGGTGCCGCCGCACCTTGGCCCGCCGCGCCATCAGTCCTCGTTGAAGCGGTAGCCGACGCCGTAGAGCGTCTCGATCGCCTTGAAGCCGTTGTCGGCGGCGCGGAATTTCTTGCGCAACCGCTTAATGTGGCTGTCGATCGTCCGGTCGTCGACATAGACGTCGTCCTGATAGGCCGCGTCCATCAGTTGGTCGCGCGACTTGACGAAGCCGGGACGCTGCGCGAGCGCCTCGAGGATCAGGAATTCGGTCACCGTCAGCGCGACGTCGCGCCCGCCTTCGCCCCATGTCACCCGATGTCGCGCCGGGTCCATCGTCAGCCGGCCGCGGACGATCGCCGGTCCCGGCGCGGCCTCGCCGTCCTGCGGCGGCAGGCCCTTGCGGTGCGCGGCACGGCGCAACACGGCACGAATCCGCTCGATCAGCAGCCGCTGCGAGAACGGCTTGCCGATATAGTCGTCGGCGCCCATCGCCAGGCCGAGCGCCTCGTCGATCTCGGTGTCCTTCGAGGTGAGGAAGATCACCGGCACGTCGGTCTTCTCGCGCAGCCGCCGCAGCAGCTCCATGCCGTCGAGCCGCGGCATCTTGATGTCGAGCACGGCGAGGTCAGGCGGATTGTCCGACAGCGCCTTCAGCGCCGCCGCGCCGTCCGAATAGAGGCGGACGACGAAGCCTTCCGCCTGCAACGCGATCGACACCGAGGTCAGGATGTTCCGGTCATCGTCGACCAGCGCGATCGTGCCGGACATGCTGGTCCCGAGCCTGTTGTGACGGACGCGGCATTGCTCTGCCCCCGGATCGGACGGCACGCAAGCACGGCCTTTGACGCGGCGCGACACTGTATATATGCGACGTAGAGCGGCGGCCTTGAGATCGCCGGTTTTTCGAGGAGCTTCTCATGGCCGCCCCCCGCTACAGCCTCGACCAGCAGGGCTATGCCACAGGCGCGACGCTGCACTGGAACCTGACGACCGCGCCGCTGGTCGAACTGGCGGCGGCGCGCGGCGAAGGCTTGTTGTCGAACGATGGCGCGTTCGTCGTCGAGACGGGGGCGCATACCGGCCGCTCGGCCAACGACAAGTTCATCGTCCAGGACGATGTCACCGGCCCGGCGATCTGGTGGGGCAAGACCAACAAGCCGATCACGCCCGCGCAGTTCGCCGCGATCAAAGCCGACTTCGCCGCCGCGCTCGCCAACAAGGAGACACTGTTCGTCCAGGACCTGTTCGGCGGCTCGCAGCCCGAGCACCGCGTCCAGGTGCGCGTCATCACCGAACTGGCGTGGCATTCGCTGTTCGTCCGCACGCTGCTGGTCCGCCCCGACGCCGCGGCGCTGGCCGACTTCGTACCCGAGTTCACCATCATCGACCTGCCCAGCTTCAAGGCCGATCCGGCGCGCCACGGCTGCCGCTCGGAGACGATCGTCGCGGTCGATTTCGAAGGCAAGACGATCCTCATCGGCGGCACGAAATACGCCGGCGAGATGAAGAAGTCGGTTTTCTCGATCCTGAACTATCTGCTGCCGGTCAAGGGCGTGATGCCGATGCACTGCTCGGCCAACATTGGCCCTAATGGCGATACCGCGGTGTTCTTCGGCCTGTCGGGCACCGGCAAGACCACGCTGTCGGCCGATGCCTCGCGCATCCTGATCGGCGACGACGAGCATGGCTGGTCGGACACCGCGGTGTTCAACTTCGAGGGCGGTTGCTACGCCAAGGTGATCCGCCTGTCGGCCGAGGCCGAGCCCGAGATCTACGCGACGACCGCGCGCTTCGGCACCGTTCTCGAGAATGTCGTCATCGACAAGGACAGCCGCGTCATCGACCTCGACGACGCCCGCCTCGCCGAGAACAGCCGGGCCTCGTACCCGATCGACTTCATCCCCAACGCCAGCAGCGACAATCTCGGGCCGGTGCCGAGCAACGTCATCATGCTGACCGCGGACGCGTTCGGCGTCCTGCCGCCGATCGCCAAGCTGACGCCCGAACAGGCGATGTACCATTTCCTCAGCGGCTATACCGCGCGCGTCGCCGGCACCGAGATCGGCGTGACCGAACCCGATGCGACCTTCTCGACCTGCTTTGGCGCACCGTTCATGCCGCGCCACCCGTCGGTTTACGGCAATTTGCTGAAGACGCGGATCGCCAAGGGCGGCGTCGACGTCTGGCTGGTCAACACCGGCTGGACCGGCGGCATCTACGGCGTCGGGCGGCGCATGCCGATCCGCGTCACCAGGGCGCTGCTCAACGCGGCGCTCGACGGCAGCCTTAAGGACGCGCCGTTCCGCACCGATCCGAACTTCGGCTTCCAGGTGCCGGTGGCGGTGCCGGGCGTCGACATGCAGATCCTCAATCCGCGCGACACCTGGGCCGACAAGAACGCCTACGACGCCAAGGCCAAGGCGCTGGTCGGCATGTTCGTCGCGAACTTCGCCCAGTTCGAGGAGCATGTCGACGCCGGCGTCCGCGAAGCCGCACCGAAGGCCGCCTGACTTCGGTAAGATGGTGCCCGGGGATGGAATGGAATCACCGACGCAGGAATTTTAATCTAAGTAGTGAACCTATAAGCAGGATTCCCAAGGCGGCGATGATCTGGTTCAGTGGCGGCATGAGCCGCTATGATCTGACGGATTTCGAGTGGCGCGTGATCGCGCCGTTGTTGCCGAACAAGCCGAGGGGGGGTTCCGCGCGTCGATGACCGCCGGGTGCTGAACGGCATCTTCTGGGTGCTGCGTTCGGGTGCGCCGTGGCGCGATCTGCCCGAGCGTTATGGGCCGCGCACGACCTGCTACAACCGCTTTGTGCGCTGGCGGCGGGCCGGGGTGTGGGATCGGCTGATGGACGCGATATCAGCAGCCTACGATGGCGACATCCAGATGATCGACAGCACATCGATCCGGGCGCACCAACAGGCTGCGACCGCAAAAAGGGGGTCGAGATCATTGTCTCGGTCGCTCCCGGGGCGATCTCACGACCAAGATCCACGCGCTTGTCGACGCCCAGGCCTGCCGATCCGGCTCAGCCTGACGGCGGGTCAGGCACATGATGGTCCTCCCGCGCACGGCCTGCTCGATCGCTTGACGCCAGGCGCCATCGTGCTGGCCGACAAGGCCTATGATGCCGACGGCATCCGCGCGCTGATCGTAGGCCAGGGCGCGACGCCCAACATTCCCGCTAAATCCAGTCGTCGCTGGCGACCGTGCTTCAGCCCGACCCTCTACCGCAAACGCAACCTAGATGTTTGATCCCGGGCTTTGATGGTACATTATTCACGAATGAGTGGAAGGATGCGCTATGGGCCAGGTACTGCACGGGAGCGCCACAACGACTGAGGCGGTCCGTCGAGCGATACAGCATAGTCAAGAGAGCCTGAGGGCTCTCGCCAGGCGGCACGGGATCAACTAGAAGACCGTCGCCAAGTGGAAGCAGCGGACCTCGACAGCAGACCTGCCGACCGGCCCGAAGGAGGCGCGCTCGACGGTGCTTACGGTGGAGCAGGAGGCGATCATCGTCGCCTTCCGTCGCCACACGCTGCTGCCGCTGGACGATTGCCTCTATGCTCTTCAGGCGACGATCCCCGACCTCACCCGCTCGTCTCTTCACCGCTGTTTGCAGCGGCATGGCATATCCCGGCTACCCGACGTCGAAGGCGAGAAGACCTCCACGCGGAAGTTCAAAGCCTACCCACTCGGCTTCTTCCACATCGACATCGCCGAGGTGCGAACGGAGGAGGGCAAGCTCTACCTGTTCGTCGCGATCGACCGCACGACCAAGTTCGCGTTCGTCGAACTGCACGAGAAGGCCACCACGCGAGTGTCCGGCGACTTCCTGCGCCATCTGATTGCGGCGGTGCCGTACAAGGTGCATACAGTGCTCACCGACAACGGCATCCACTTCACCACGCCGGGCGCAGGCGGCTCGGCCGTGCCACTGATCAAAGAGGCGATCGCCAACGACGAACGGTTCCGCGCCCACTCCTTCGAACTCGCCTGCGCCCAAAACGACATCGAACACCGGCTCACCAAGCCAAGGCATCCCTGGACCAACGGTCAGGTCGAGCGGATGAACCGCACCATCAAGGACGCGACCGTCAGCGCTACCACTACGACAGCCACGAACAGCTCCGGCAGCACTTCGGCGACTTCATCGCCGCCTACAACTTCGGCCGCAGGCTCAAGACCCTCAAAGGCCTCACACCCTACGAAGCCATCTGCAAAGCATGGCAGAAAGAACCCGACCGCTTCACCTCAAATCCGCACCATCAAAGCCCGGGATCAAACATCTAAACCAAATATCAGAATGCTTCAGTCCAGCCGCGAGACGATCCTGAGTATCCTTGGAGGCAGCTCTGGCGGGAGCATTGTTTGCGAAGGTTCGACAGGAGCTTGCTATCCCGACGTCGTCTATCGGCCCATTCACAGCGAGCAAGGACCGGCCCTGACAAGCTATTCGGGCTACTGGCGCGAAGATAATAAAAATCTGGCCCTGTGGCGTTTTCTTGCGTTTATTAGAGCGAGATACGCGCTGTCCTTTAAAGTTTCGGAGAATTAGATACGATAATACTTATCAGTCGGAGCATCACCACCATGCTGCAAGGTAAGACGGCCACACCGCGACGATCGTCATCGCCTTCCTGCCCGGCGCCTTGATCCTGCTCGCGCTCCGCAGCGCCCTGACCGGGAGCGGCTGGCCGTCGATCGCCTTCTGGCTGGCGGCGTCGTTCCCCGCGTACCTGGCCGACCTCGGGCGACGCCGGTTGTAGCGGGGCGGCTCGATCGGCAGGTCGATCGCGCAAAGCAAGCGACCGGCGCAGGGCTGCACCGGTCGCTGAGAAATCGGAAGATCAAGCCGTCGTCGGCTCGCCCGATCAGGCGAGCCAGACGGTCACGCCGTCGGCCAGCAGCCGGGTTGCCGAGGTGGCGAGCGTTCTCAGGTCGTCGGGCAGGGCGCGGGTCCTCTCGGCTGGCGATCGGCTCCCACTGGCGGCTTCGGGCGGCGACGGTCAAGCCATCAGACCGCGCCGATGCTCGGCAAGCGTTAGCGGCCCCGCTTTTCGTGCACCGCGGCTGACCGATTAGTTGAGTCTCGGCGCCGACTGGTCCTGCACCGGGATCGTCAGGAACGTCGGCGGGGCCGGGTCTTCGGTCTCGCGGATAATGAATGCCTGCAGCGGCACCGACGCGGTGTTGCGGAAGGCGCGAGGCAGCCCGACGGGCACGCTGAGCGTATCGCCGGCGCCTAGGATCAGCGCGTCATCGGCATCGTCGCCGGTCCAGCTGACCTCGAGCGTGCCCGACTGGACGAGGATGACCTCGTGCTCGGCGCGGACATGGAACGGGACATAGGCGCCGGTGGCGAGGGTCAGGCGGCGCAGGTTGAACCCGTGCGGCCACCAGCCGGCGATCGGCCCGGCGGGGAAGCCGTCGCGCGTCGGCTGCGGCACGATCACCCCCGCCTCCGCGACGCCGGCGGCGGCGAGCGGCGACGCCGGATTGGCGGCGATGTCGGCGGCGGCGACGACGCACTCGGCGAGGCGCTCGGCGGGCGGCGTCTTCAGCGCGGCGAGCCCGGCCTCGTCGAGCACGCCCTCCATCTCAACGTCCTTCAGCTCGGCCGCGCCGCTCGACGTGTCGATCAACCGCCCGCCCTTGGCCAGTCGCAGCCCGAAGTCGGCCGCCGCCTCGAACACCGCCGGCGCCCATGTCACCTTACCGGGGTCGTCCTGGCCGAGCACGGTGAACAGGAAGCCGGTGCCCTCGTCGAGCTTTTCAAAGCCGCGGAACATATGGATCGGCACCGACACGACGTCCCCCGGCGAAATCTCGATCGAGCCGTCTTCACGGTTGGGTCCGAATGGCAGGCGCCACCGGCCCGAATGGACGATGAACACCTCGGCGGTATCGTGGCTGTGCTGCGAATTGAGGCAGCCGAATGGCTGCCGCGCGGCGCCGATGTTGAAGCCGTGGCGCTCGACGATATGGACATGCTGCTCGGGGTTTTCGGAGACGCCGGCGCCGATGATGGTGAAATTTTCCTTCTCGGTCGATCCCGGTGTCCGCGTGTCGACGAAGGCGGTGCGGCACGGCACCAGATCGGCGTAGCGGACGAGACGGGCGGCCATGGCGGCGTGGGTCGACTGCGACAAGCTCAATTCCTCAGCGCCGAACGCGACGTTGCATTCAGATGCAATACGGTTAAGAGGTTAGGACGGCAATGCGAGACTTCGGCTCGGCGCGCGACGGGAGGGCCGGGGGATGGCATTGAGAGGCGGCGACGTGCCGGTGTTGCTGATTCCGGGCACGTTGTGCGACGCGCGCCTGTTCGCGCCGATGCTGGCGTACCTGCCGGCGATCGACGCGGTGACGGTCGAGCTTACCGGCGACGACATCGCGGCGATGGCGCGGCGGATCGTGGCCGATGCCCCGCCGCGGTTTGCGCTGATCGGGTTTTCGCTCGGCGGCATTGTCGCCCTCGAGGTGGCGGCGCTGGCCCCCGAATGCGTCGTCGGCCTGGCGCTGATCGCGACCAACGCCCGTCCGGCACCCACGGCGGACCCCC
>CAXUEV010000065.1:0-8102 GCA_964250105.1 uncultured Sphingomonadaceae bacterium | reverse complement strand
GCCGGCGCACGACGGGCCGCTGCGCATGCTCGTCAGCCGCACCCGGCCTGCCGCCCAAGCGGTTGCAGTCGCGGCCGCGCTCGGGGCGGAACTCGTGCCGATGGGGTCGGCGGGGGCCAAGGCGATGGCGGTCGTACGCGGCGAGGCCGACATCTATCTGCACAGCGGCGGGCAGTATGAGTGGGACAATTGCGCGCCGGTCGCCGTCGCCGCCGCCGCCGGGCTTCATGTCTCGCGCGCCGACGGCTCCGCGCTCGTCTACAACTGCGCGAATCCGTATCTTCCCGACCTGCTGATCTGCAGCAGGGCGCTCGCCCCCCGTGTGCTCGACCTCGTCGTCACCGCCGACGCCTGACCCCGAAGCGTCAGACCGGCGTGAAGATCGTCATGCCCGAGCCGACCGGATCGAGCGCCGGCGAGATCACCATCTCGCCCGACTGCGCGCGCTTGCCCAGTTCGGCGAGGACCGTCACGGGATCGTCGGTCTCGATCTCGTAGATCGCCAGGTTGGGCACCGGCGGCTGGTTCGGCGACGCGGGATGGACGACGAAGCGCCTGCCCGATGTGACGCCGGGCACCGCGCAGACGTCGCGCAGGTGCACCGTGTCGTACCAGGTGTCGAATTCCTCCTGCTGTCCTTCACGAACGCCGCTGGTCGCCAACAGCAGATATTTGCCCATCGCTTTTCTCCTGTGCCGTGAGGTTGATCAGGCGCGTCCGGCCTCGGCCAACAGCGTTCCCACGCGCTCGCGCAACAGGCGCGCGCGGTCGAGGTGCGACATGCCGAGCTCGGCGAGCGCCTTGAGCGGGGTCTCGATGCCGACCGGCGCGTTCGCCGGCAGCGCAGCGAGGAACTCGACCACCGGCAGCTCGCCGTCGCCCGGCACCTGCCGGTTGAACAGCGCGTTATGCTCATATTCTTCCATCGTCGGATGCGCCGGGCCGTCGCAGATCTGCGCGCACAGATACAGCGACGGGTCCTGGCGGGCGATGTCGGCCGGGCCTTCGCCTGATTGCGCCAGGTGCAGCAGGTCGACGACCACGCCGACCTTCTCGCCCGAGCGGGCGATATACTCGGCCGCGTGCGCGAGCGACTTGACCTCCGACAGCTCGGTGAACTCGATCACCAGCCCGAGCCCGGCGAGCCGCGCCATCTCGGCCGCCCGCGCGAAACTGTCCGCCGCCCGGTTCGCGTCGCGATCGAAGATCAGGGTGACGCCACGTTCGGCGCCGATGTGCAGCGCCAGCTCGATCAGGCGCGCATAGTCGTCCCAGCCCATGTTCGGCGTGATGATGAGGCCGTCGAGATTGTTGACGCGGATGCCCCGCTCCCGCAGCCGCACGACCATCGCCTCGGTCTCGGGGTCGCCGACCGCGAGACGGTGCGACGCGAGCACGCCGGGGCCGCCGACCACCGGGCTGATCGCGTCATAGCCCGCGTCGGCGGCGATATCGACGAGCTCGGTCGGCGACACGCCGATGACGGTCAGATGATCGAGCGAGACGACCGGCATCATCCTCTCCTCACGCCGCGGCTTGATCGGTGGCGCGCAGCGCGTCGAGCACCACGGCGCAGGCCAGCCCGTCGTTGAAGTTCGGCGTGATCTGCCGCCCCTCGACCACCGCGTCGTGGACCTTGGCGATCCACAGGCGCAGACCAGGCTGGTGCGGGTCGGCCTCGACGGCGAACTCGTACCGCTCGGGCTCGCGGTCGGGACGGATGACGCGCAGCTCGGCGGCATCGATGACCTGGATCGCGCCTTCGCTGCCGAAGATGTTCATCTGCGCCGGTATCGTCACCGCGGCGGCATAGCCGGTGTCGAGCGTGGCGGTGAAGCCGCTCGCCATGCGGAACCAGGCGGTGAACGAGTCCTCCGCCGTGCTGGGATGCATCGTCGCGACATCCTTGTCGCGGTCGCGCCGCTGGGTGATCTCGATGCGGGTCTGGCCGCCCGCGGCAACGATGTCGCCGAACAGCCAGCGCATCGTGTCGACCGCATGGCTGCCGAACGCGCCGATCCAGCCGCCCTTGCCCTTCTCGAAGAGCCAGCGGTGACGAAGCTTGCGTCCGCCCGAGCTGATCGTCGTCCAGCTGAGGTGCTTCGGCGTGCCGATCGCGCCGCCGTCGATCAGCTCCTTCAGCTTGAGCCGGATCGGATCACTGCGGAACTCGAAGTTGAGGAAATGCAGCAGGCCTGCCTTGGTCGCCAGATCGACCATCGTGCGCGCTTCCGCCGCGTCGGCGCCGAACGGCTTGTCGCACAGCACGTGGCGGCCGTGCTCGACCGCCAGCCGCACGTGCTCGAGGTGGAGGAACGGCGCCGAATGCACCGACACCAGGTCGCACGGCGCGGCGATCGCGGCACGCACCGCCTCGGCGTCGCGCGGCGAGACGAGCGTGACCTCGCAGCCGAGGCTCTCCCAGATCGGCGCTATGGTGACCCGGCCGAAACCCGTCCCGACTACCACTACACGAAGCGTCATCAAGCCCTCTCTATCGGTTCACGTCGCCTGCAGGATCAGGCGATCGTCACATGCACCTTGGTCTGGTCGTTGGGGCCGCGCAGCGCCTCGAAGGTCTCGGGCAGCGCGTCGAACGCGATCGTCGACGTGATCATCATCTTGGGATCGACCGTGCCCGCGAGCATCGTGTCGGCGACATACTGGAATTCGCCCGGCGAATAGGCGAGCGGGAAGCTGATTCGCACCTGCTTGAACGCGGCGATGCCGGGGACGACGGGGTCGGGCGAGGTGCAGAAGCCGAGCGACAGCACCTGGCCGAAGGTCTTGACGTGGTTGATCGCCTGGCCGAGCAGCCCGACCGCGCCGGCGCATTCGAGGACGATCTCGGGCTGGCCGCCGAGCGCCTCGATCACGCGCTCGATCTCGCCCTCGCCGGTCTGGACGAACGCGTCGGCACCCATCGCCAGCGCCATCGCCGCGCGCGTCGTCGAGCGCGACGCGGCGACGACGCGGCCGGCGCCGAGCCGTTTCGCCCAGAAGATCGCCGCCAGCCCGACCGAGCCGGCGCCGAGCACCAGCACCCGGGCGCCGACCGGCATGTCGGCCATGCGCACGCCGTGGAGGCCGACCGCGAGCGGCTCGACCAGCGCGCCGTCGGCGATCGACAAGGTCCGCGGCAGCGCCACCGCGGCGCGTTCGGGGAGGCTTAGATACTCGCCGAAGCCGCCCATGCCGCCCTCGGCCTTGACGCACAGCAGCGGCAGCCCGCGGAAACATGCCTCGCATGCGCCGCAGCCGCCCTGCGCCATGCCGCTGACCGGGTCGCCGACGCGGAAGCGTTCGACCGCACTGCCGACCGCGACGACCTCGCCCGCATATTCGTGGCCGATCACCGTGCCGACCGGAAAGTCCCAGCCGTGGCCCGAAGTCATGTGCAGGTCGGTGCCGCAGAGGCCGCAGCGCGCAACCTTGACGATCAGGTCGCCCGGCCCCGGCTCGGGATCGTCGAGCGTCTCGATTTCGAGCGCGCGCGCCTTGCCCGCGCCCTGGAACACCGCGGCCTTCACGCCGCGCGCGCATCTTTGCGCGTCGAGACCAGCCCGAAGCGCTCGGGATAGTCGCCGAAGCGCGCGAGGATCTCGTCCTCGGTCAGCCCGAAGTCGGTCGCCTGGTAGCTGTGCGCGCCGTGCGCCATCTCGGGCTTGTCGGCGGCGCGCTGCCGCATGTCCGCCTCGACCTCGGCGGTCAGCCGCAGTCCGAACTTGCCGTAGATGCGTCCGATCACATCCATCGGCGCACGGTGGAAATCGCCGTGGACGACATCGATGATCTGCTCCGCGTGGCGCTGGCGCACCGGTTCGGCGTCTCGGACCGCCCGCGCCCATTTCTCGACCTCGCGCATGCCCAGGATATGGGCATACTGGTCGGCCCGGTCGACCTCGAGCGACTCGTACGCCGACAGCAGCAGCTGGCACAGCGACGGCACCGCCTTGGCGGGGTTGCGGTGGGTCTGGATGACGCAGGCATCGGGGAAGATCGTGAACAGCAGGTCGAGATTGGCGATATGCCCCGGGTTCTTGAGCAGCCAGCGCGTCTCGGGCTCGTTGCTGCCGACGACTTGGAGCACGCGCTTCAGATAATTATAGCCGGGCAACTCGCTCTGCGTCTGCCACCACGCGTCGTAGCTCGCCGCCGACCAGTTCGACGCCCAGCGGTTGCTGACGAAGCCCTGGCGCATGACCTCCATGCACTCGTCGACCTCTTCGGCGACGATGTTGTGCGCCGCGCGCATCCGCGGGTTGGCCGCGAAGATCGCTTCGAGGATCGCCTCGGTCCGCTGGAAATGCGGGTTGTCGGCCCATGTCTCGCGCGGCGGGCGCGGCATCGGCGCGTTGGTCAGCCAGGTCTGCAGGCCCTGGAACTGCGGGTCGACCGCCAGCAGCTTGTGCAGCGCGGTCGTGCCCGTCCGCGGGATACCGGTGATGACCACGGGTGCGCGGATCGCGATATTCGCCGTGTCGGGATGCGCCTTCATCGCCGCTACCGCGAGCGCCCGCGCCGACAGCGCCGTCGCCATCTCGCCCCAGGCGAAGCTGCGCCCGCTCGGCAGGAACTGCGGGTCGTAGTCGAGCGATTGCAGCAGCGCGCGAAGGCCCATCGCATAGCTGTCGTCGCCGAAGTCGGTCAGCCCGGTGCGCGCGGTGACCAGCGCATGGAGCTGGTCGCCGGCGGTGGCGAAGCGTGCGGGCGCCTGTTCGAGATCCACGGGATTCACCAGCGCCGCCGCCGCTGGGCGCCGCGCACGCGCTGGCGCAACGCCTCCGCCCGCTCTTCGGGCGAGACCACCGGGGTGTCGGCGGGCAGATGGTCGCGCAACTCGGCGAGCTTGACGCGCTTCAGCGTCGGCAGCGGGTTGCTGTCGCAATCGTACCAGCGGCCGTAGATCGTGCCCTGCTTGAAGCCGGCCGGGTCGAGCCAGTTCGGCACGCCCGGATCCTCGAGCGCGACGACCGCGCGCAGCTTGCCGTCCGAACTGATCTTCGCCGTCGCCGCATTGATGCTCGACATGCGATAGACGAACTCGACGATGCTGAAATAGGGATCGTTGAGCTGGATGTTCCAATAGGGCCGGACTTCGGGCAGCTCGGTCTCGATGATCAGCGCCTCGTCGTCCTCGAACTCGAACACCGCCGGCCAATAGATCTGCTTCGACAGGCCGCCGGCGTATCTGGTCGGCTCGAACGTGTTGATGCCGACCCGCTCCTTGATCTGGTTCTGCATCCCCAGGAACAGCCGGCTGGTACGCTTGGGGAAGCGCGACATCTCGGTGATGCGGGCATAGATCTGGTCGGGCGTCAGGCGCGCCTTCGGCGGCACCGGGTCGAGGCACGCGATCGTCAGCTGCGGATCGCGCTCGGTCGTCCAGTCGTAGCTGCGGTAGCGGATCATCAGATAGTCGGCCGCGGGATCGAGCTTGTTCCAGTTGCCGGTGTCGCCCTCGGGCCGCTCGGTGCTGAACACGATCTCGAAATCGCCGTCGGGGCCGAACGTCATCTCGGTATCGTCGATGTCGTTATAGCCCTTGCCCGTCGCGAGCAGGTCGGCGTCGGTCATCCCCGCCATGCCCTCGCCCGTCGAGAAGGTCAGCATCTTCACCGTGCCGCGGTTGCCCGAGACGCGGTAGCGCCGGCCCGGCGTCAGCGGCGAGTAGAGATAGATGTCGTCGGGGTTCGGCTGGAGCGTGTAGACCGGGTTCCACAGCGGCGACCAGTCGGGGTGGTCGCCGTCGGCGTGGAAATAGGCGAAATACGAGAACGACAGGCTCATCATGATCTGGCGATAGATGTCCGCCCGGTAGGCGGGATCGTCCGGGCGCCACGTGTTGGCGATCTCGTCGACCGCGCCTTCGAGGTCGCCGAGATACTGTAAAATGCCGGAACTGGGGTCGCTCGTCATCGTGACACCGTGCCTCTGCTTCCTCGATAGAGCATCGACGCTATTTGCAAACGACAGGCGAGGCAAACGCGGCGCGGCGGCCGCACGGCATCCATCGCGGGACCGATGTCATACGGCCATCGCCACCGCGCTCAATCGGCGCGGCACTCGCCCTGCGCGCGTCGGTGGGATATAGCCACGTGGCGGAAGCACGGACTTGCGGCCGACATGCAGGGAGATGGCAGATGCTCGACATCCTTATCCGCGGCGGCACGATCGTCGACGGCACCGGCGCTCCAGCGCGCCCCGGCGACGTCGGCATCGCCGACGGTCGCATCGTCGAAATCGGCGGGCAGATCACGACCCCGGCCCGCGAGACGATCGACGCCACCGGCAAGATCGTCACGCCCGGCTTCGTCGACATCCACACCCATTACGACGGGCAGGTCATGTGGGACGATGCGCTCGATTCGTCCTTCTCCAACGGCGTCACGACGATCGTCGCGGGCAATTGCGGCGTCGGCTTCGCGCCCGCCCGGCCCGAGTTCCGCAAGGAGCTGATCGAGATGATGGAAGGCGTCGAGGACATCCCCGGCATCGTCCTCGACGAGGGGCTCGACTGGTCGTGGCGCAGCTTCCCCGACTATCTCGCCAAGGTCGCCGCGCGCCGCTACACGATGGATGTCGCCTTCCAGATCGCCCACGCGCCGCTCCGCGTCTTCGTCATGGGCGAACGCGCTCTCGCGCACGAGGCGGCGACGTCGGCCGAGATCGCCGAGATGGCGCAGCTGGTCCGCGAAGCCGTCGAGCAGGGCGCGGTCGGCTTCAGCGCGGCGCGGATCGTCGAGCACAAGACGAGCACCGGCGCCTTCGTCCCCGGCACCTTCGCCGGCGTCGACGAGCTCGGCGCGATCGCCCGCGCCATGGGCGAGACGGGCAAGGGCGTGTTCCAGATCGTGCCTCTCGGCGCCGCCGGCAACATCGCCGGCAGCGGCTCGTCGCGCGACGAGCGACTCGCCGAGCATCGCCGCCTCGTCGAGATCGCGGCAATGGCGAAGCGCCCGCTGACGTACCTGCTGATGCTGCCCGAGGACGATACCGAGGACTGGCAGGTGATGCTCAAGGCGACCGAGGACGCGGTCCGCGACGACGGCGTCGACATGTACGCGCAGGTCCATGGTCGCGGCGTCGGGCTGCTGGCGACGCTCGACGGCTATCATCCGTTCCAGCTCCGCCCGTCGTACATCGCGATCGCGTCGCTGCCGCTCGCCGAGCGCGTCGTCGCGCTGCGCGATCCCGCCCGCCGCGCCGCGATTCTGGGTGAGGCCGACGTCGCCAGGGAGGCGGCGCCGAGCGCACGCGTCCATATGCTGGTCAACCGTTTCTTCACCGACTCGCTGCGGTTCCACTATCTGATGCGCCTGCCGCTCGACTACGAACCGCGTGCGGCGACGCGGCTCGACGCGCTGTCGGCCGAGACCGGCCGGCCGGTCCAGGAGCTGGTCTACGACCATCTCGCCGAGGGCGACGGCCACCAGTTCACCGCCTATTTCGTCCAGAACTACGTCACCGACGGCCTGTCCGAGATCGGCGACCTGCTCGGCCGGCCGCTGACCCGCATCGGCCTCGCCGACGGCGGCGCGCATCTGCAGCTGAGCTGCGACGCCGCGCTGCCGACCTTCCTCCTCACCCACTGGGCGCGCGACCGGTCGCGCGGGCGGACGCTGCCGCTCGAGCAGATCGTCCGCACCCTGACGCTCGACAACGCCTCGCTCTACGACATGGACGACCGCGGCTCGATCGAGGTCGGCAAGCGCGCCGACGTCAACGTCATCGACTTCGCGCACCTCGAGCTCGAGCTGCCGCAGATGGTGTTCGACCTGCCCGAGGGCGGCAAGCGCCTGCTCCAGTCGGCGAGCGGCTATGCGGCGACGATCGTCAACGGCGTCGTCACCCGGCGCGACGACCGCGACACCGGCGCGCGGCCGGGGCGGCTCTACCGCTCGCGCGTGCGGACTCCGGCACCGGTACTCGTGCCGGCGTGAGCGGACAGGACGGGCGCGTCGCGATCGTCAGCGGC
The DNA here is from genome assembly GCA_964250105.1 of uncultured Sphingomonadaceae bacterium. Taxonomy (GTDB): domain Bacteria; phylum Pseudomonadota; class Alphaproteobacteria; order Sphingomonadales; family Sphingomonadaceae; genus Polymorphobacter_B. The sequence goes on along the minus strand of CAXUEV010000065.1, from coordinate 124 downwards.
GCCAGCCGCGGCATCGGCGCCGCCATCGCACGCAAGCTCGCCGCCGACGGCTGCGACGTCGTCGTCCACTACCAGCACGACCGCACCGCCGCCGACGCGACCGCGGCCGCGGTGGCGACGGCCG
>CAXUEV010000064.1:0-8174 GCA_964250105.1 uncultured Sphingomonadaceae bacterium | reverse complement strand
GGCGCGCTGCTCGCCTTCACGCTCAGCCTCGACGATTTCGTCATCACCTTCTTCACCGCCGGCCCCGACACGATCACCTTCCCGGTCAAGGTCTATTCGATGGTGCGCTTCTCGGTGACGCCCGAGGTCAACGCCGCGTCGACCCTGCTGATCGTCCTCACCGTGGCGCTGACCGTCGTCGCGCTGCGCTTCCAGAAACCCGGGGAGACCGGCCGATGAGCATCATCACCGTCGAGGGCGTGACCAAGCGCTTCGGCGACGTCGCCGCGGTCGACGACGTCTCGCTGAAGATCGACGAGGGCGAGTTCTTCGCCCTGCTCGGCCCGTCGGGCTGCGGCAAGACCACGCTGCTGCGCATGCTCGCTGGCTTCGAGACGCCGAGCGAGGGGCGCATCACCATCGACGGCGTCGACATGGCCGGCGTCGCGCCGAACCGCCGCCCGGTCAACATGGTGTTCCAGAGCTATGCCGTGTTCCCGCACATGACCGTCGCCGACAATATCGGCTACGGCCTGAAGATGGACCGCATCGCCCGCGCCGAGCGGGCGAGCCGCGTCGAGGAGGCGCTGGCGCTGGTCCATCTCGACGGGCTCGGCGGGCGCAAGCCCGACCAGCTGTCGGGCGGCCAGCGCCAGCGCGTCGCGCTCGCGCGGGCACTGGCGAAACGGCCGCGCGTGCTGCTGCTCGACGAGCCGCTGTCGGCGCTCGACGCCAAGCTGCGCGAGGAGCTGCGCTTCGAGCTGTCGGCGCTCCAGCACCAGGTCGGCATCACCTTCGTCATGGTCACGCACGACCAGGACGAGGCGCTGGCGATGGCGACGCGCTGCGCGGTCATGGACCGCGGCCGGCTGATCCAGCTGGCGACGCCGTCGGACCTGTACGAATTCCCCAACTCGCGCTTCGTCGCCGGCTTCATCGGCTCGGTCAACATGATCGAGGGCGTGCTGAAGACCGACCGGCCCGACGAGGCGGTGATCGCCACCGCCGACCTGGGCGACGTCTTCGTCGACCACGCCGTCCTCGGCCAGGAGGGCGCGACGTTGTGGCTGGCGTTGCGCCCGGAGAAGGTCGAGCTGCGCCCACGCCACGACGGCGTCCCGCCGCCGCCGATGGCCGACGCCCCCACCGGGCTCAACACCGTCGCCGGCACGATCGACCATATCGCCTATCTCGGCAGCGAGTCGGTGTTCGAGGTGATCCTCGCCGGCGGCCGCAAGCTCCGCGTCATCCGCCCGAACCTGACCCGCTGGGACCAGGAAGACTTCGCCGAGGACCAGCCGGTGTGGCTGAGCTGGCACGCCTGCGCCCCCGCGGTGCTGGCGGGATGAACCGCCGGCACGCTCACCTACATCTTGTAGCTCAGGCGGACATAGCCGAACTGGCCGGGAACGTCGTAGGTCGTCGGGTCGTAATTGGGGCCGGTGCAGGTGTTGCACGCCGGCGGGTCCTGGTTGAACACGTTGTTGACGCCGACCGTCAGCGCCATCCGGCGGTCGAACCGCGTCGGCGCGAAGGTCAGCTGGACATCGCCGTAGAAGGTGTCCTTGAGGCGGTTGCCGTCGCCTTCGACGACATGGTCGATATAGCGTCCGGTGAACGTCGCGCCGAAGTCGCCGATCTGCCAGTCGATCACGGCGTTGCCCTTGAACTTGGGATACGACTGGTCGGGGAAACCGCGCGTGGTGCCGCGGTAGCTGGTCGTAGTGAAGCCGGCCTCGGCAGGCACGGTCTCGGTATATTTCATCAGATAATTGCCGTTGAGCGACAGGCCGAAGCCGCCGAACGACGTCGCCGGAGTGCGGTAGCTGAGCGTCAGGTCGATGCCCTTGGTGCGGATGCCGCCGATATTCTGCAGCAGACCGTTGATCGAGCCGATCGCGCCGTTGCCCGCGCGGACGATCGCGGCGCAGCTGAGCGCGTCGCCGGTGTTCGCGCACCGCGAAAGGGTGACGTCGGCGGGGATCGCCTGGATGGCGTTGTTCACCTTGACGTCGTAATAGTTCGCCTCGATGCTGAGCAGGCTGGCGAAGCCGCTGTCGCGCGCCCAGCCGGGGCTGTAGACGCCGCCGAACAGCAGCGTCCGCGACGTCTCGGGCCGCAGCGCCGAATTGCCGCCGGTGATGACGCCGAGCTGGCCGCCGTTCGGCTCCGCATAGCTGCCGTCCGCCGGCACGCCGTTGGCGGTGCAGTTCGCCCGTACGGTGGCGCTGGCCTGATACGGCGAGCCCGTGACATTGGTGCACGGATCGTCGATCGGCGCGTCGCCGCGCGACGCCGCACCGAACAGTTCGCCGATGCTCGGCGCGCGGAAGCCCTGCGCATACGATCCGCGCAGCAGCAGGTCGCGAACCGGCTTCCACAAGCCGCTGCCGGTATAGGTCGTGTTGCCGCCGCTGGTCGAATAGTCCGCATGGCGCACCGCGCCGTCGACCTCGAGCGAGTAGAAGAAGGGGACTTCCTTCAGCAGCGGCACGCGGATTTCGGCATAAACCTCGTCGGCATTGTATTCGCCGCGCGCCGGCTGCGCCGGGATGTCGGTACCGAGCCCGGCGACGATGATCGGATCGGGGTCGAACGTGCCGCGCTGGAGGCGGTGCTCGTAGCCGACGGCGAGGCCGACCGCGCCGGCGGGCAGGTCGAACAGGTCGCCGGTGAGGTTGACCGTATAGTCGTTGAGCGTCTGAGTGCTGCGATCGCGCTCGTCAAAGCCGATGAAGTTGATCATCTCCGGCGTGATCGATCCCGCGCCGCCGAAGATGTTGAGCGGCACGCACGGCGCGGTGCACGCGGCGAGCGGCCCGAGCGCCTGCTTGAGGTTGGCGGCGTTGATGTTGCCGGTGAAAAGCTGTTTCGCGTCGTTATGGCCGAGGACGGCACTGGCATCCCAGTACCATTTATGGCTGCCGATCAGGAACGAGCCGTCGAGCCCGGCGGTCAGCGACAGCGTGTCGACCTGCTGGCTGTAGGTCCGCTGGCCGGCCTCGACGACGCGGCGCCGGATCGTCGAGTAATTCTGCGGCGGGTTGCCGTCGCCGCCCGGCGACAGCGTCACGCCGAACGGGTTGTACGGGTTGGTCGCGTCGACCGAGATCGTATCGACCAGGGTGCCGCTGGCGTTGTCGGGGCCGAAGAACAGCGGCAGGAACGCCGCCTGGTTCTGCGAATTGCGCCGGTTGTAGACCGCCTTGACGCGCAGATTGACGTTGGACGACAGCTCCTGCTTGACGCTGATGAAGCCGCCGTAGCGCTCGGAGGGGGTCAGGAAATAGTTGAACGGCGAGAAGTTGAACGTGTCGGCCTGCGTGTAGTTCTTGAAGTCGCCGGTCGCCAACGTCGGGTCGTACACCGAGTTGCGGCCGATCACCGGCGCCGTCAGCGTCAGGCTCCGCCCGAGGACGTCGTAGCGGCCGTTGGGGATGGCGCTGCTGCAGCCACCGCGAGGATCGACGCAGCTCGTCTGCCCGGGGTTCGGATATTGCGAGAGCGCCCGGTCGCGGGTGCTGACCTCTTCCTGCTTCACATAGCTGCCGCCGAAGACGATGTTGGTCGTCGGCAGCTTGATGCCGTAGCTCGCGTTATAGTCCTGGGTATGGCCGTCGCCCTGACGGAAGGTGCCGAACTGCGCCGACGCCTGCAGCCCCTCCTGCGACGACTTTGTGATGATATTGACGACGCCGGCGAGCGCGTCCGAGCCGTAGAGCGGCGACTGGCCCGACTGCAGCACCTCGATCCGCTCGATCGAGCTGTTGGGGATCGAGTTGAGGTCGACCGTTGCGGGGATGCCGCTGCCCGACGCGCCGTTGACGTAGCGCAGTCCGTCGACCAGCACGAGGGTCCGCTTGGCGCCGAGATAGCGCAGGTCGATCTCGGCCGATCCCGCGCCGACGCCGCCGCCGTCGGGCGGGCTGCCGATGTTGCCGCTGTTGTTGACCTTGGTGTTGAGCCCGCCCGCCGCGCTCGGCAGCCGCTGGAGCACGTCGGCGATCGCCGACAGGCCGGTCTGCGCGATCGACGACTGGTCGAGGACGACGACCGGCGAATCCTGGTTGAGCGGATCGCGGCGGATGCGCGAGCCGGTGACGACGATAAGGTCGCCCGGCGCCTCCTCGGGCGTCGCCGCCGCGGCGGGTCCGACCGCGACCGTCTGCGCCTCGACTCCCGAGGCGGCGGCCAGTGCCAGCGCCGAAAGCAGCACGCCGCTGCGAAGTACCGATTTGATCGTCATAGAAACCCCCTGCGATTTCGCGCCCCGGCGCGCATCGAGGCGGTGACAACTAGCCGCGCGCCGCGGCGAGGCAAACTCTTGGGCGGCGCCGCGCAGCAAATTCGCGCCCACTGTCACACATCAGCAACAGGCTTACCGGCGCAGGGTGAAGCGGACCTTGCGGCGGCGGAAGTCGAGCGACACGCGGCGGAACGCCTCGAGCAGGTCGGTGCCGAGCAGCATCGCCGGCTCCCGGTCGAGGCCGAACAGCCGGAACGGCGGCGCGTCGACGAACGCGACGGGCACGTTCTGCAGGACGACGCCGCCGATCCTGACGCGCGGCAGGACCGACACGTTGGCGACGATCGACTGGCCGGTGACGCTGACCAGCGTGACCGGCCGGTCCGGTTGCGGCCGGCCGCGGAACACCCGTTCGGCCAGCGCCGAATTGCCCATCGTCATCTCCGCGCCGGTGTCGATCACCGCGGAGACGCGGCTGCCACCGACGCTCGCCTCGGTCAGGATCAGCTGGCCGTTGCGGCGGCGCGCGGTGACGACGATCTCGTCGCCGGCCGGCACCGGTGCCGGCTGGCGCGAATCCTGCACCGTGACCGTCTTCGCGTCGAAATCGAGCATCAGCCGCTGCTCGGCGAGCGCGTCGATGCCGAGCATGCCCTGCGCACCGAGGAAGCGTTCAGGCAGCGCCGGCGCGACGATGCCGTGGACCGTGCTCGACCCGAGCCTGAGGCTGTCGACGACGACGGTCGCGACCCGGCTGCTGCCGGCCATGCCCTGCAGCGTCACCGGCGGTCCGGCCGGCAGCGCCAGTTCGCCGGCGACGCCCTGCCCGACGACCGAGCGGTCGGCGCCGCTGTCGACGACGAAGCGGAACGGTCCGCGGCCGTCGACCGCGACGTCGACGAACATCCGGGTGCGGATCTGCCTGGCGTCGAGGCTGTCGCCGACGATGTCGAGCGTGTCGTCGATCGTCGCCGGCGGGATCGTCGGGACGGCGGTGCCCGTCTGACCATGGGCGACGGCCGACAGTCCGGCGAGCGCCGCCGCGGCGATGAGTCCGATCCTGCCCAAGTCCTGTTCCTTGACGCCATGCACACCGGTTTGCGCCGCGGCGTCAAGCGCCGCGCCCCATTTCCACTGTGCCGACGATCGGCTAGCGTGTATTCACGTTCCGTTCGCCTATGGGGAAGTCGTGGAGATCGTCGTTGCCATCGTCATCGGGCTGGTCGTCGCCCTGATTGCCGGCTGGCTGGCGTGGGGCCGGCCGCTTGCCGCTGCACGGGCGGAGGCCGGACACTGGCGTGCCGAGAACGATCGCCACGTCGCCCTGGTCGGCGCGGCGGCGGTCGCCGAGCGCGGCTATGAGGTCGAGCTCGCCAACCTCCGCGACCGTGTCGCGGCGACGGCGTCGGCCGAAGCGCGCCGTGCCGCGCTGGCCGAGGAACTCGCCGCGGTCCGTGCCCAGGTCGACGAGCGCGACAGCCAGCACGCCCGCCAGCTCGGCGACCTTAACGAACGCTTCGCCGGCCTCGCCGCCGCCGCGCTCGACGGCGCGCAGGCGCGCTTCGCCGTTGCCGCCGAGGAGGCGCTGCTCCGGCATCGCGAGGCCGCCGGCGCCGGGCTCGAGGCCAACCGCAGCGCGCTTGCCGAACTGATCGCGCCGATGCGCGAGCAGCTCGGCAAGTACGACAGCAAGCTCGACGAGATCGAGAAGTCGCGCGCCGAAGGCTATGGCCAGCTGACGCAGCTGCTCGACCAGGTAAGGACCGGGCAGGACCGCGTCGCCGGCGCGACGCAGAAGCTCGAGAACGTACTTCGCTCGTCGGGCAAGGCGGCCGGCCGCTGGGGCGAGGAGCAATGCCGCAACGTCCTCGAACTCGCCGGGCTGGTCGAGGGCATCGATTTCATCGCCCAGAGCGCCGACGGCAGCGACGACAGCCGGCGCCCCGATTTCGTCGTCACCCTGCCCGGCGACCGCAAGCTGGTGATCGACGTCAAATGTTCGGTCGATGCCTACATGGCCGCGGCGGGCGCCGACGTCGACGACGACCGCGCCCGGCACCTCGGGGCGCACGCGCGGGCGGTGCGCGCCCACGCGACGGGCCTCGCCGCCAAGTCGTACGAGAAATCGGTCGGCGGCGCGGTCGACTTCGTCGTGCTGTTCGTGCCGGGCGAGAATTTCCTGGCGGCGGCGTTCGAGCACGACCGGGCGCTGATGCGCGACTTCATGGCGCGGCGGCTCGTGCTCGCCGGGCCGATCAACCTGATCGCGGTCGCGCGGACGGTGGCGGCGATGCGCGACCAGGCGCGACTCGCGGCGCAGGCGGCCGAGATCGCCAAGCTCGGGCGCGACCTCTACGATTCGCTGCGGATCATGGGGAGCAACATCGCGCGCGTGCAGAAGGCCCTCGGCGGCGCGGTCGAGGGCTGGAACACGCTCGTCGGGCAGCTCGACAACCGGGTGATGACGCGCGCGCGGCGGTTCGAGGCGCTCGGTGCGACGACCGGGCTCGAGGCGATCGGCGAGACCCGGACGATCGAGGCGGTGCCGATGCTGCCGACCGCCGTCGAACTCCAACGACCGGCGCGCGAAGCCGCCGAATAGCCGGCCTCAGTCGGGCGTTTTGTCCACCACTATCGCTTCGGGGCGGTCGTCGCCGTCGGCGACCTCTTCGTGCCAGCGGCCGTCGGCGTCTTCGAAGGCGATCGTCTCGGTCGTGCCCGACAGGGCGTGCTCGGCGGCGGCGGCCTTCGCGGCGGCGGTGGCGTCGGCGTGGGTCTTGTAGGTCTCGGTGAAAACGTCGCCGACCTTGTAGGTCCAGCCGCCGTCGTGTTCGACGACTTCGTAGGCGATTCTGGTCATCATCGTCTCCTTCACTGCGCGGCGCGCCGCTGGTTGAGGACTTCATACACGAGAACCGCGGTGGCGGAGGCGACATTCAGGCTGTCGGCGCGGCCGAGCATCGGTATTCTAACCAGTTCGTCACATTCCGCGGCATAGTCGGGCGGCAGGCCCGATTGTTCGTTGCCCATCATGACGAAGGTCGGGGCGGCGTAGCGCACCGCCTGATAATCGCGCGCAGCGTCGACCGCGGCGCCCGCGAGCATGCCCGGACCGGTCCGCAACCATTTGAAAAAGCTCGGGCCGTCGGTCGTCACCAGCGCCTGGGTGAACAGCGCGCCCATCGAGGCGCGGACGGCTTCGACGCTGAAGGGGTCGCAGCCGTCGTCGAGCAGGATGACCCCGCCCGCCCCCACCGCGTCGCCGGTGCGGAGGATCGTGCCGAGGTTGCCGGGGTCCTTAAGTGCTTGACAAACAATCCAGATTCCGGCGGTGGCACGGTTGAGGGCGGCGAGCGGAGTGGTGCGCTGGCGGAAGACGCCGACGACCGCCTGCGGATTGTCCTTTTCGGTGAGCCGGCGCAGCATGTCGCGGCTGGTGGCGATGGCCGCGCCGCCGGCGCCGAGCGTCGTCGCGACGAGGCGCGCGACGAGCGGGTGCCGTTCGGATTCCTCCGCGAAGACAATGACTTCGGGCACGATCCCGGCCTCGACCGCCTCCGCCACGAGGCGCAGGCCCTCGGCGAGGAAGCGACCGTCGGCGCGCCTGAACTTCTTCTCGCGGAGCGCGCGCAGCGCCTTCAGCGTCGGGTTCGACGGGCTCGTCAGGCGTTCGACCATGCCGCAGTTGGCGGCAAGTTCGCCGCGTGGCAAGCGCGACTCGCCCGGCACGCGCCGCGGGACGGCAGCGGTACGTCGCCGCGATGAGGCCGCGACACGGACGACCCCCTACCAACACGCCGCCGGCACGCCTAATAAGGGCTGAAGAAACAGCCTTGAGGGACCAAATCATGGCAGGCGAGATCGGCCATTTCGCGCTGATCCTGGCGCTGGCGCTGGCGCTCGTCCAGGCGAGCGTGCCGATGCTCGGCGCCGCCCGCGGCGACCTCGC
>CAXUEV010000063.1:0-8190 GCA_964250105.1 uncultured Sphingomonadaceae bacterium | reverse complement strand
CGCCGGCTGCCGCACGGTCGCCACCGCCGCCGAAGCGAGCAGCGCGGTCGACGCCATCGTCACGATGCTGCCCGCCGGCACGCACGTCCGCGCGGTGTACGACGGCGACATCCTGCCGGCGGCGGACGCCGGCACGCTGCTGCTCGACTGCTCGACGATCGACGTCGCCAGCGCGCAGGCGGTGGCGGCGCTGGCGGCGGAGCGGGGTTTCGCCGCAGTCGACGCGCCGGTCTCGGGCGGCATCGCCGCCGCCGACGCGGGCACGCTGACCTTCATGGTCGGCGGCCCGGCGGCGGCGTTCGCGCGAAGCCGGCCGGTGCTCGCGGCAATGGGCAAGACCGTCATCCACGCCGGTGCCGCCGGCGCCGGCCAGGCGGCCAAGATATGCAACAACATGCTGCTCGGCGCGACGATGGTGGCGACGGCGGAGGCGTTCGTGCTGGCGCGGAAGCTCGGGCTCGACACCCAGACCTTCTTCGACATCAGCGCGCAGGCGAGCGGCCAGTCGTGGTCGATGACCAGCTATTGCCCGGTGCCCGGTCCGGTCCCGACGGCGCCGTCGAACCGCGACTACGAGGGCGGGTTCGCCGCCGCGCTGATGCTGAAGGACCTCAAGCTGGCGACGGCGGCGGCACAGTCGGTCGGCGCGGCGGTGCCGATGGGCGCGCAGGCGGAAGCACTCTACCAGATGTTCGCCGCCCTCGGTGGCGAGGCCAAGGACTTCTCCGCGATCGTCAAGCTGCTCGACGGGAGCTGGCGGTGAGCCGGGGCACCGCCATGCCTCCCCGCGCGCGGGGACCATCGCTCTTGCGATGGTGGAGGGCAGTCGCGACCGGGCACACGCCCAGCCGCGCACCCGGCCGCACCGCCCCTCCACCACGCCAAGAGGCGCGGTCCCCCTCCCCGTTCCGGGGAGGATCGGTGGCGTGTATCCTCGTCCTCGCCGCCCCGGCCGCGGCGGCGCCGCCGATCGCGGCGTTCGGCCGTCTGTCGAGCGTCGACTTCGTCGCGATGTCGCCGAGCGGCGCGGCCTTCGCCGTCGTCATCGGCGACGAGCGGAGCCGCCAGCTCCAGATCCGCGGCACCGCCGACCTGACGACGGTGCGCGCGGTCCCGATCGGCTCGGCCAAGGTCCGCGCGCTCGCCTGGGCCGGCGACAACCACGTCCTCGTCACGACGTCGACGACCGCGCTCGTCAACGGGCTCACCGGGCCGAAGCGCGAATATCTGGCGGTGGTCGACTTCAACCTGGCGACGAAGCGGCTGACGCACCTGCTCGACGACGTGGTCGCCGGCGTCGACCGCAAGCTCAACACCGTCGTCCGCCAGCCGGTGACGATGATCCTCGACGGCCGGCCGGTGGCGTTCCTCGAAGGCCTGTCGTTCCCCGGTGAACAAGGTGTGCTGACCCTTTTCCGGGTCGATCTCGAGACCGACCGGGCGAAGCACGTCGCCACCGGCAGCATCGACACACGCGGCTGGCTGGTCGACGATGCCGGTGCCATCGCCGCGCGCGTCGACTATGCCCAGCTGAGCGGGCGCTGGAGCCTGTGGACCCGCCGCGACGGACGCCTGACCAGCTCGCTGGTCGACACGCGTCCGCTCGACTCGCCGGTGCTCCACGGCTTCGGCCGCGACGCCGGCACGGTGATGGTCGGCATCCGCGACGACGAGCGCCTGACCTACCGCCAGCTCGCGCTCGGCAGCGACCGCCTGTCGGAGCCCTATACCGAACTGACCGACGGCGAGCCGATCGACGATCCGCGGACCCGCCGCGTCATCGGTGCGATGCGCGAGGAGAGCCTGGAGACGGTCTACACCTTCTTCGAGTCCGCGGACGCGAAGCTGTGGCGGATGGTCGGCAAGGCGTTTCCAAACGCCGTCGTCCGGCTTGAGTCCTGGTCCGACGACCGTCGCAAGATCGTCCTGCGGGTCGAAGGCAAGGACTTCGGCGCCGCCTATTACCTGCTCGACGTCGCCACCCGCCACGCCAGCTGGCTCGCCAATCAATATGCCGAGATCGCCCCCGGCGATCTCGCCGACAAGCAGGCGATCAGCTATCCGGCGGCGGACGGGCTGCCGATCCCGGCGTATCTGACGCTGCCGCCGGAGCGGGCGGCGAAGCGGCTGCCGCTCGTCGTGCTGCCGCACGGCGGCCCGGCGGCGCGCGACGCGCCGGGATTCGACTGGTGGGCGCAGGCGCTGGCGTCGCGCGGCTATGCCGTGCTCCAGCCGCAGTTCCGCGGTTCGGACGGCTTCGGCGCGCGCTTCCTCGCCGCGGGCTACGGCGAGTGGGGCCGGAAGATGCAGACCGACCTGTCGGACGGGGTCGGGTTCCTCGCGCGGGCGGGCACGATCGACCCGGCGCGGGTGTGCATCGTCGGCGGCAGCTACGGCGGCTATGCCGCGCTCGCCGGCGTCGCGCTCCAGTCCGATGTCTATCGCTGCGCGGTGTCGCTCGCCGGCCCGTCCGACCTCAGGGCGATGCTGGCGTGGGAGGCGATGCTGCACGGCGGGGTGCGCAATCCTAGCCTGCGCTACTGGCAGCGTTTCATGGGCGCAGCCTCGCCGTCGGACCAGCGGCTCGACACGGTGTCGCCGGCGCGGCTCGCGGCGCGGGTGACGGTGCCGGTGCTGCTGATCCACGGCGTCGACGATACCGTCGTCCCGCTGGCGCAGAGCCGGACGATGGCACAGGCGCTGAGCCGCGCCGGCAAGCCCGTCAAGTTCGTCACGCTCAAGGGCGAGGACCATTGGCTGTCGCGGTCGGATACGCGTGCCGAGATGCTGCGCGCGACGACCGCCTTCCTCGAAACGCACCTGCCCGTGGGCGAGACGAAGTGACGCGTCAGGCGTCGCCGGGCGCGCGGGCGTCGATCACCAGCGCGTGCACCTTGTCGGGCGCCACGAGGTCGCCAAGCGCGGCATAGACCGCACGCTGGCGGTCGATCCGCGACTTGCCGGCGAAGGCGGCAGCGATGATGCGCACGGTGAAGTGGCTCTCGCCGGCGCCGCTGTGTCCGGCATGGCCGCTATGGTCGGCACTGTCGTCGATCACCGCGACGCTGTCGGGCGCCAGCGCCGCGACCAGCCGCCGTTCGATTTCCGCCGCTACCGCACCCATGCCGCCCTCCACATCGCTAACCCTCGGACTTATATCGGTGTCCGACAACGAGGGGATAACGCATCTTGAGCGAAGGCGGCACCGCACGGCGGTCGCATTTCCATGGCCGCGTCGAACGGCCCGAGCCGACGCCGTGCGCCCATGCCGGCTGCGCCGCGCCCGCTGAGTTCCGCGCGCCGCGCTCGAACCGCGTCGCCGGCGAGGTCGGCGGCTGGCAGTGGTTGTGCCTCGACCATGTCCGCGCGTTCAATGCCGGCTACAACTTCTTCGACGGCATGAGCCCCGAGGCGATCAGCAAGGCACAGTCGCCGCTCGCCGGCTGGGAACGCGCGGCGCACGATCCGTCGGTTCGCTTCAACGATCCGCTTGGCGCGATGCGCGGCCGCTACGGCCCCGACGTCTTCGCCGGGCGGCGCGCGCAGTCGGGGCATGTCGTCGGCGACGTCGACCTGCGCGCGCTTAAGACGCTCGATCTCGGCGTCGAGGCGACGCTCGGCGACATAAGGCGGGCGTACAAGGCGCTGGTCCGGCGCTATCATCCCGACGCCAATGGCGGCGACCGGACGCACGAAGGCAAGTTGCAGGAGGTCGTGCGAGCCTATACGCACCTCAAGTCCGCCCCCGCCTTCGCCAAGCCTTAAAAGGAGCCGCCGAACCGTGGCCACCTCGCTCGCCTCGTCCGACATCGATTCACACGACCAGACCGTGCTCGACGCGCCCGACATGACGGTCGACGCGCGTGAGGTGTTCGGCGTCGACATCGACCTCGCCGTGCCCGCCTTCTCGGTCGCCGACGAGCGCGTGCCCGACCTCGATCCGGGCTATGTCTTCGATCCCGACACGACCCTCGCGATCCTCGCCGGCTTCGCCTTCAACCGCCGGGTGATGATCCAGGGCTATCACGGTACCGGCAAATCGACGCATATCGAGCAGGTCGCCGCGCGCCTCAACTGGCCGACGGTGCGGATCAACCTCGACAGCCACATCAGCCGCATCGACCTGATCGGCAAGGATGCGATCGTGCTCCGCGAGGGCATGCAGGTCACCGAGTTCCGCGAGGGCCTGCTGCCGTGGGCGCTGCAGACGCCGACCGCGCTCGTGTTCGACGAATACGACGCGGGCCGGCCCGACGTCATGTTCGTCATCCAGCGCGTGCTCGAGGTAGAGGGCAAGCTGACGCTGCTCGACCAGAACCGGGTGATCCGCCCGTCGAAGTGGTTCCGCCTGTTCGCCACCGCCAACACCGTCGGGCTCGGCGACACCACCGGGCTGTATCACGGCACCCAGCAGATCAACCAGGGGCAGATGGACCGCTGGTCGATCGTCAGCTCGCTCAACTACCTGCCCGCCGCCGCCGAGGCGAAGATCGTCCACGGCAAGGCGCCCGGCTTCGACGACCGCGTCATCGCCAACATGATCAAGGTCGCCGACATGACCCGCCAGGGCTTCATGGCCGGCGACATCTCGACGGTGATGAGTCCGCGGACGGTGATCACCTGGGCGCAGAACGCGACGATCTTCCGCAACACCGGCTTCGCCTTCCGCCTGAGCTTCCTCAACAAGTGCGACGAGGCGGAACGCTCGATCGTCGCCGAATACTACCAGCGCGTGTTCGGCGAGGAGCTGCCGGAATCGGTCGCGGTCAAGACGCGGCGATGACCGGCTGGAACCTCGCGCAGGTCAACGTCGGACGGATGCGTGCGCCAAGGGGCGACGCGCAGGTTGCGGGGTTTTTTGCCGAACTCGACCGGATCAACGCGCTTGCCGACGACGCGCCGGGCTTCGTTTGGCGGCTCCAGGGCGACGGCAACGATGCGACCGACCTTCGCCCGACGCCCGACCCGCTGTTCCTGATCAACATGTCGGTGTGGACGGACGCCGAGACGATGTTCGGCTTCGTCTACCGGACAGCGCATGTCGGCGTGATGGCAGGGCGGCGCGAATGGTTCGAACGGCTGGACAGCGCCCATCAGGCCTTATGGTGGGTATCCGCGGGGCATCGACCGACGATCGACGAGGCGCTCGCCAAGCTGTGGTTGCTCGACAATTTCGGCGCGAGCGAGCACGCGTTCACCTTCAAGACGAGGTTCCCCGCGCCGGGGCAGCAAGGGGCGCCGATCGATATGGAACCCGATCCCTGGTGTATCGGCAGGGCCTAGTCTTGCTCGACGGCGACCTGCGGACTAAGTGGACTAGATTGCCCGGAGCCAGCCATGTCCGCCACCCTCAACGTCCACGAAGCCAAGACGCATTTCTCGAAGCTGCTCGACCGCGCACATGCCGGCGAGGAGATCATCATCGCCAAGGCGGGTAAGCCCTACGCTCGGCTGGTCAAGATCGAGGACGCGCCGAAGGTCAAGCGCACGCCGGGCGGGTGGCCGGTTACCGGCGACATACCCGATTTGGTCTGGTTCGATCCGATGACCGAAGACGAGCTGGCGGATTGGGAAGGTCGTCCGGGCGATATCCTGTAGGCAGCGATGTCCGACCTGCTCCTCGACACGCACGCGGCGATCTGGTGGTGGACCGGATTGCCGAGGCTGACCGCTACGGCGCGCATGGCGATCGAGTCGGCGAAAACGATTAGCGTCAGTGCGATTTCAGCGCTTGAAATCACGATCAAGTACCGGATCGGCAAGTTGCACGTTCTCGGTGATCCGGCGGTCAACTATGGCCCGCTGATGGAGAGGAATGGCTTCATCGCCCTCGATATTACCGGAACGGACGCGCTTCGTGCCGGTCTGTTGCCGGGCGATCATCGTGATCCGTTCGATCGCCTCATCGCGGCGCAGGCGCTGGATCGCGGCCTGACGGTCGTAACTTGCGATGCGGCCATCGCCGCCTTCGGCTGCAAGGTCCTCTGGTAGCTTGTCGCAGCGCTGCGCTTTGCGCTGTCCTACACCCTCGCAACTTGGCTAGGTGCGCTTGATGATTCGCTCCCACCCCACCCTCGCCCCTGCATTGAAGACGCCGTTCCGGTTCAACGGGCGTGATTTCCATTCGAACAGCGCGTCAGGTTCGTCAACTTCCAAAAACGACGATGTGCCTTTCCGGTTAAGCCAGCGACCCGCCGGCGCCTGACATGCCCCAGCCCGACAACCCGCTCGAGGATTTCCGCCTCGCCCTCGCCGCGACGCTTCGCGCGCTCGGCCACGAGCCGGGGTTCGATCTCGCCTATACCGCCGACAAGCCGTCGTGCCACGGCGACCAGGCGCGCGTCCCCCAGCCGGGGCGGGCCTTGCCGCCCGAGCAGATCGCCGAGGTCCGCGGCTGGGCCGATTCGTTTGCCCTGCGCAAGCGCCACCACGACGCGCGGCTCCACGCTGCCGACCTGCCCGAGGCCGGCGTCGCGCGCGACATCGTCAACGCCGTCGAGCAGGCGCGGATCGAGGCGATCGGCTCGGGCGAGATGGCGGGCGTCGCGGTCAACCTCGACCGCATGACCGAGGCGCGGATCAAGACCGACCCGATCGTCCGCGCGCGCACCCCCGACGAGGTGCCGCTGGCGACCGCGCTCGGCCTCGTCGTCCGCCAGCGCCTGACCGGGGTCAAGCCGCCGCGGCTCGCCGAATCGGGGATCGCGATGGTCTCGGCCGAGATCGAGGCCAAGGCCGGCGTCCATCTCGACGACCTCGCCGCCAGCGTCGCCGACCAGGCGGCGTTCGGGTTGGTCATGCGGCGCGTGCTGAACGATCTCGGCCTCGGCGCAGACCCCGACGCCGTGCCCGAGCCCGGCGACGACTCGGCCGACGACGCCGACGACGAGACCCCCGACGACGCCGACGACGACAGCCAGGACGAGACCACCGCGGGCCAGGAAAGCTCGGTCGAGACCCGCGCCGACGAATCGTCCGACGCCGCCGACGAGACCGAGACGCGCGAAGTCGACATGGATACCGAGATGGTCTCCGAGGCCGAGATGGGCGAGGAGGGCCGAGAAGGCACGACGCCGTGGCGGCCGAACACGCCGCTGACCGAGCTGCCCGCGGGGTTCGATTACGCCGCCTTCGTCACCGCCTATGACGAGACGGTCGACGCGCAGGACCTGTGCGATGCCGAGGAGCTGACCCGGCTGCGCGGCTATCTCGACCAGCAGCTGCTCCACCTCCAGGGCGCGGTGACGAAGCTCGCCAACCGGCTGCAGCGGCGGCTGATGGCGCAGCAGAACCGCGCGTGGGACTTCGACCAGGAGGAGGGCCAGCTCGACGCGGCGCGGCTGGTGCGGATCGTCACCGCGCCGGCGCACGCGCTCAGCTACAAGGTCGAGCGCGACACGCGCTTCCGCGACACGGTGGTGACGCTGCTGATCGACAACTCGGGGTCGATGCGCGGGCGGCCGATATCGATCGCCGCGATCTGCGCCGACATTCTCGCGCGCACGCTCGAGCGCTGCTCGGTCAAGACCGAGATCCTCGGCTTCACGACGCGTGCGTGGAAGGGCGGCCAGAGCCGCGAGAAATGGCTCGCCGACGGGCGTCCGGCCAAGCCCGGGCGCCTCAACGACCTGCGCCACATCGTCTACAAGCCGGCTGACGCACCGTGGCGGCGCGCGCGCAAGAACCTCGGGCTGATGATGCGCGAGGGGCTGCTCAAGGAGAATATCGACGGCGAGGCGCTGCTCTGGGCGCACAACCGCCTGCTCGGACGGTCGGAGGACCGCCGCATCCTGATGGTCATTTCGGACGGCGCGCCGGTCGACGACTCGACGCTGTCGGTCAACAGCGGCAACTATCTCGAACGCCACCTCCGCCAGGTCATCGCGTGGATCGAGACGCGCTCGCCGGTCGAGCTGATCGCGGTCGGGATCGGCCACGACGTCACGCGCTACTACGCCCGCGCGGTGACGATCATGGACGCCGAGCAGCTGGGTGGTACGATCATCGACCAGCTGGCGCAGCTGTTCGAGGAGGATGCCGCCGCGGCGCGGTCGCCGCGGCGGTGAGTGCGATCAGTAGCGGCTGTGGCGCTTGCCGTTGCGGTCGTAATAGTAGCGGCTGCGGTTGTCGTTCCGCTTGCCGCCGCACTTCTCGGTGCTGCGGCCGATGACGTTGCCGGCGAGCGCGCCG
>CAXUEV010000062.1:0-8232 GCA_964250105.1 uncultured Sphingomonadaceae bacterium | reverse complement strand
TCCCGGGCCAGCATTTCGACAAGCCGGGCAAATCGCCCTTCATGGATATGCAGCTCGTCGCCAAATATGGCGACGCGGCCGGGAGTGGGGAGGCGCCCGGCGTCCGCATCGATCCGGCGGCGGCGCAGAGCCTCGGGCTGCGCATCGGCGCGGCGCGGCGCGGCCAATTGTCGAGCGGCCTCACCGCCACCGGCACGATCGACTTCAACCAGCGCGACGTCGCCATCGTGCAGGCGCGCGCCGCCGGGTTCGTGCAGCGCGTCTACGGTCGCGCGCCGGGCGACGTGATCGCCGCCGGTGCGCCGCTGGTCGATCTGCTGATTCCCGATTGGGCGGGGGCGCAGGCCGAATATCTCGCGGTCCGCCGTACCGGAAACACAGCACTGGCGCAGGCCGCGCGCCAGCGGCTCGCGCTGCTTGGCATGCCGGCCGGCACGATCGCCGCGGTCGAGCGCGGCGGCCGTCCGCGCAATGTCGTCACCGTCTCCACCCCGACCGGAGGCACGATCAAGACGCTCGGCGTCCGCGCCGGCATGACCGTGGCGGCGGGCCAGACGCTCGCCGAGGTCGACGGCCTCGGCACGGTCTGGCTCAACGCCGCCGTGCCCGAGGCGGTGGCCGGCCGATTGCGGCCGGGACAGAGCGCGCGCGCCGCGCTCGCCGCTTATCCGGCCGAGACCTTCACCGGCAAGATCACCGCGATCCTGCCCGACGTTCAGGCGGAAAGCCGCACGCTCACGGTGCGGATCGAGCTGCCCAATCGCGGCGGCCGGCTCAAGCCGGGCATGTTCGCCACCGTCGCGTTCGATGGCGGCGCGCAGCCCGCGCTGCTCGTCCCGTCGGAGGCGCTGATCCGCACCGGCAAACGTACGCTGGTCATGCTCGCGCTCGACAAGGGGCGCTACCGGCCCGCCGAGGTGCGGATCGGCCGCGAGGCGGGGGGTGACACCGAGATCCTCGCCGGCCTCGCCGAGGGCGAGAAGATCGTCGCCTCGGGCCAGTTCCTGATCGATTCCGAGGCGAGCCTGTCGGGCGTGGCGGCGCGGCCGATCGGCAACGCGGCGTCCGGTGCGGGGCGATGATCGCGCGGATCATTCGCGGGTCGGTCGCCAACCGGCTGTTCGTGATCCTCGGCGCGCTGGCGCTGCTCGCCGCCGGGCTCGTCGCGCTGCGCTCGACCCCGATCGACGCGCTGCCCGACCTCTCCGACACGCAGGTCATCATCCGCACGAGCTGGCCCGGCCAGGCGCCCCGGATCGTCGAGAACCAGGTCACCTATCCGCTCACCACGACCATGCTCTCGGTGCCCGGAGCGAAGACCGTGCGCGGCTATTCCTTCTTCGGCGACAGCTTCGTCTATGTGATCTTCGAGGACGGCACCGATCTCTACTGGGCGCGCAGCCGCGTGCTCGAATATCTCAGCCAGGCGCAGGCGCGGCTGCCGCAGGGCGCCACCGCCGCGCTCGGGCCGGATGCGACCGGGGTCGGCTGGGTCTATGAATATGGGCTGGTGGACCGCACCGGGCGGCATGACCTTTCGCAGCTCCGGTCGTTGCAGGACTGGTTCCTGCGCACCGAACTGAAGACCGTTCCCGGCGTCGCCGAGGTCGCCAGTATCGGCGGCATGGTCAAGCAAGATCAGGTCGTTCTCGATCCGGCGAAGCTCGCCGCCTACGGCATCACGCATGCCCAGGCGGTCGACGCCACCCGTAAGGCCAATCAGGAGGCCGGCGGATCGGTGCTGGAGATGGCCGAGGCCGAATATATGGTCCGCGCCTCGGGCTATCTGAAGACGCTCGACGACTTCCGTGCCATCCCGCTGCGTACCGCCACAGGCGGCGTGCCGGTGACGCTGGGCGATGTCGCCACCATCCAGACCGGCCCCGAGATGCGGCGCGGCATCGCCGAGCTGAACGGCGAGGGCGAAGTGGCGGGCGGGGTCGTCATCCTGCGCTCGGGCAAGAACGCACGCGACGTGATCGCGGCGGTCAAGGACAGGCTCGCCACGCTGAAGGCGAGCCTGCCGCCCGGCGTCGAGATCGTCACCACCTATGACCGCTCGCAGCTCATCGACCGCGCGGTCAGCAATCTCACCCACAAGCTCATCGAGGAGTTCATCGTCGTCGGACTCGTCTGCGCGCTGTTCCTCTGGCACGTCCGCTCGGCGCTGGTCGCGATCCTGACGCTGCCGCTCGGCGTGCTGGCGGCTTTCCTCGTCATGCGGTTCCAGGGGGTCAACGCCAATATCATGTCGCTCGGCGGCATCGCCATCGCGATCGGCGCGATGGTCGATGCGGCGGTGGTGATGATCGAGAACGCCCACAAGAAGATCGAGCGCTGGGAACATGACCATCCGGGCGAGACGCTGGCCGGGGACACGCGCCGGGCCGTCGTCACCGAGGCCGCCGCCGAGGTGGGGCCGGCCTTGTTCTTCAGCCTGCTGATCGTCACGCTGTCGTTCGTGCCGGTGTTCACGCTCGAAGGACAGGAGGGCCGGCTGTTCGCGCCGCTCGCCTTCACCAAGACCTATGCGATGGCCGCCGCCGCGATCCTGTCGGTGACCTTGGTGCCGATCCTGATGGGCTGGCTGATCCGGGGCCGCATCCCCGCCGAACAGGCCAATCCGGTCAACCGCTGGCTCACCGCGTTCTACCGCCCCGCGATCGACTGGACGCTCCAACGCCCGAAGACGGTGCTGGCGATCGCGCTGCTGCTGTTCGCGACGACGGCGTGGCCGCTCATGCGGCTCGGCGGCGAATTCATGCCCAACATGGACGAGGGCGACCTGCTCTACATGCCGTCGGCCCTGCCGGGCCTCTCGGCCGCCAAGGCGTCCGCGCTGCTCCAGCAGACCGATCGGCTGATCAGGACGGTGCCCGAGGTCGAGAGCGTGTTCGGCAAGGCCGGCCGCGCCGAGACCGCGACCGATCCGGCGCCGCTGGAGATGTTCGAGACCACCATCCGGTTCAAGCCCCGCGACCAGTGGCGTCCCGGCATGACGCCCGAGAAGCTCGTCGAGGAGCTCGACCGCACGGTAAAGCTGCCCGGCCTCGCCAATGTCTGGGTACCGCCGATCCGCAACCGGATCGATATGCTCGCGACCGGGATCAAGAGCCCGATCGGGGTCAAGGTGTCGGGGGCCGATCTCGCCGAGCTCGACCGCATCGCCCATGACGTCGAGGCGGTCGCGAAGACCGTGCCCGGCGTCAGCTCGGCGCTTGCCGAGCGATTGACCGGTGGGCGCTATGTCGATGTCGACATCGACCGCGCCGCCGCCGCGCGGTTCGGGCTCAACATCGCCGACGTGCAGGCCATCGTCTCGGGCGCGGTCGGCGGCGAGACGATCGGCGAGACGGTCGAGGGGCTGGCGCGCTATCCGATCAGCGTGCGCTATCCGCGCGAGCTGCGCGACAGCCTCGAAGGGTTGCGGACGCTGCCGATCCTCACGCCGGCGGGCCAGCAGATCACGCTCGGCACGGTGGCGGCCATCGCGATCGCCGATGGACCGCCGATGCTCAAGACCGAGAATGCCCGGCCCTCGACCTGGGTCTATGTCGACGTGCGCGGGCGCGATCTCGCCTCGGTGGTCGGCGACCTGCAACGGGCGGTGGCCAGCCAAGTAAAGCTCTCGGCCGGCGTCAGCGTCGCCTATTCGGGACAGTTCGAATATCTCGAACGCGCGGTCGCCAGGCTCGAGCTGGTCGTCCCCGCCACCCTGCTCATCATCTTCGTGCTTTTGTTCCTGATCTTCGGCCGGTTCGACGAGGCCGCGCTCATCATGGGCACGCTGCCGTTCGCGCTGACCGGCGGCATCTGGATGCTCTACCTGCTCGGCTTCGACCAGTCGGTCGCGACCGGCGTCGGGTTCATCGCGCTGGCCGGCGTGTCGGCCGAGTTCGGCGTGGTGATGCTGATCTATCTCAAGCACGCGCTGGAGGAGCGCGGTGCCGATCCCGATGCCGCCGAGATCGCCGAGGCGGTGCGCGAGGGCGCGCTGCTGCGCGTCCGGCCCAAGGCGATGACCGTCGCCGTGATCCTCGCCGGCCTGCTCCCGATCCTGCTTGGGTCAGGCACCGGCTCCGAGGTGATGAGCCGGATCGCCGCGCCGATGATCGGCGGCATGCTCACCGCGCCGCTGCTCTCGATGTTCGTCCTGCCCGCCGCCTACCTGCTGCTCCGGCGGCGCCGCGGCCCGCCCGAAATCACCCACGCCTCTCGGCAGAGCAGTCCATCATGAGAGCGTTCAGGGATCAGATGGAGTGCACGTCAGCGAGTTCCCGCACTCAGGCGTCTGCAAGGCGTTCGCGGGCGCTGGATTGTCAGCCGAAGGTGAAAGCGAAGGCCTGGACGCCGGGATCGAGGAACTCGATCGCGAACGTCCGGTCGCCGATCGCGCCTTTCTGCCGTACCAATTGGTAGAGCCGCTGCCGCGTCACCCGCCCGTTGCCCGCGGCGTCGACATCCACGCCGTGATCGGCCCCCGGCGGCTTGCCGTCGATCGTGACGCGGAAGCGGATCGGGCGGCCACCCGGCGGCGGACCGAGCACCAGGTGCAGATCGCGGGCGTGGAAGCGATAGGCGATGCGCGCGCCCGTTGCGACCGATGCGGCGCTTTCGGGTCCGACGGTCCAGGCTCCGCCCAAGCCCCAGTCGTTGAGGCCGGCGGGCGGTGGCAGACCATAATCGTGCGGCGCCCCCCGCACATAGCCGCCGGCCGATGCGAAACGCTCGCCGCGCCCATAACCGATATAGGTCTCCGGCGAGCGCACGTCGCCGCCGCTGGCCGCAGCGCCCACGCCGGCGGCAGCGACGGTCACCGTCTTCATGTCGCCGACGGCATTGCCATTCTCCGCGAGCAGCCGCTGGATGACCTTCTCGGACTCCGCGTAACCGCCTTCGCCGAAGTGATGGTAGCGGACATGGCCCTTGCCATCGATGAAGTAATGCGCCGGCCAATAATGGTTCCTGAACGCGCGCCAGATCGCGCGGTCGTTGTCGAGCGCGACCGGGTAGGTGACGCCGAGATCGCGCACCGCGCCGCGAACGTTGGCGGGGTCCTTCTCGAACGCAAACTCGGGCGCATGGACGCCGATCACGACGAGGCCCTGATCCTTGTACTTTGCGGCCCAGGCGCGGACATAGGGCAGCGAACGCAGGCAGTTGATGCAGCTATAGGTCCAGAAATCGACCAGCACGACCTTGCCGCGCAGCGCCTGTGGCGTCAGCGGGCCCGAGTTGATCCACTCGGTCGCGCCGGCAAGCGACGGGAATTCGCCCTCGGCCGGCAGCGCACCGCCCGCCGACATCGCCACCGACGGCACGTCGTAGCTGGGATGGAAGCGATCGAGCAGCCCCTGCTCGACGCTGGCGGTGCCGGATAGCGACAGCTTGGTCAGCAGGCCGGTATCGAGCTCCAGCGCGATCGCCACGACTCCCACCAGCACGGCGGCGCCGAGCACCCGCCGCACCCATTCGCCGACCCCGATCGACCGCTTCATCGCAGCGAACACCCTGCCGCCGACCAGCAGCGCCAGCGCGAGCGAGGTCGCGGCCCCGGCGGCATAAGCGAGGAGCAGCAGCGAGGTCTGCGCGCTCGCGCCTTGCAGCGCCGCGCCGGTCAGCAACAGTCCGAGCACCGGCCCCGCGCACGGCGCCCAGAGCAGCCCGGTGGCGACGCCGAGCAGCAGCGAGGCGGCGAAGCTCGAGGCGGCGCTCTGTCCGCCGGTCGCCGATTGCGACAGCCGCGAGCCCAGCGCCACCAGCGGCCGCGTGACCCGGTCGGCGATCGACGGGAAGAGCAGCAGGATACCGAACAGCGCGAGGATGACGAGCGCCGCCGTCCGGCCATAGCTGTTGGCCTGCACCGCCCAGCCGCCGCCCACCGCCGCCAGCGTCGCGACGCTGGCGAAGGTGACCGCCATGCCCAGCAGCAATGGCAGGCCGCTGCGCACGAACGGCTGATCGGCGCGCGCGAAGACGAACGGCAGCACCGGCAGGATGCACGGGCTCAGGATGGTGAGCACGCCGCCGAGATAGGATAGCAGGAACAGGATCATCGGGCGGTTTTAGCCTGGCCGGGCGCGAAGCGGCAGCGGAATGTCCGACGCGATGAGGTGCGCGCAGAGGTCACACCGCATCCTCCAGGCTGAAGCGGTCGCTATCCTCGTCATAGGCGAACGCCTCGGCGTAACGCCCCCAGAGCGTGACCGTCCTGAGCGTCTCCTCGGCATAATCGGGGGACATATGATCCTCCAGCTCGTCGCGGAATCGGCGCGCGGGCGCGGTATGGCCGGCGCGCTCGTCGAGGATGCGCCGGATATGCTGGGCGAGCGGGACATGCGCAAGCAAAGCCTGCGCGAACAGCGCCTTGCGCCCGTCCACGTCCGCCTGGGCATAGCGCCGCGCGGGCGGCGTCAGCATGATGTTCGCGCCCTGCAATTCGGCGAAGCGCAGGAGCTGGAGCGTCTCGGCCATCGGGAAAAGATCGTCGATCTCGAGCTGGAGCTGGTCGGCGAGATCGGCCATCGCGGCGCGGCCGTTGAACGGGTTCGAATCCACCTCCTCGATCATGCCGGCCAGCGCGTTGGTAGAGACGCGGGGCAGCACCATCGAGATGCCGGTCCCGGGAAACAGCCCGTCGCGCGCCGGCGCCGAGGGCGCGCGCGCCGTCATCCGCGCGTAGATGTTGTCGACCAGCGCGCGGAACGCCGGGTCCAGCCGGTCGCGCGGCTGCGGCAGCTCGACCTTGATCTCGGCGGCCACGCGCCCCGGATTGGACGAGAAGACCAGGATGCGGTCGCACATCAGCACCGCCTCCTCGATGTTGTGCGTGACGATCAGGATCGACTTGATCGGCATCCGCCCTTCGGACCAGAGATCGAGCAGATCGGTGCGCAGCGTCTCCGCCGTCAGCACGTCGAGCGCCGAGAAGGGCTCGTCCATCAGCAGAACCGAGGGATTGACGACGATCGCGCGCGCGAGCCCGACGCGCTGGCGCATTCCGCCCGACAATTCCTTGGGATAGGCGTTCTCGAAACCGTCGAGGCCGATCAGGTCGATCGCGGCGAGCGCGCGCGTCCGCCGTTCGTCGGGCGGCACGCGCTGCGCCTCGAGGCCGAGCTCGACATTCTGGAGCACGGTCAGCCATGGAAACAGCGCGAAGGTCTGGAAGACCATCGCCACCGAGGGCGCGGCGCCGGTCTCGTCGGGCAGGAACAGCACGTCGCCCTGGCTGGGACGGATCAGCCCCGCGATCGAGCGCAGCAGCGTCGACTTGCCGGATCCCGAGCGGCCGAGCAGGCCGACGACCTCCTTCTCGGCGAGCGTGAGGTTGACGTCCTCCAGCACGGGCACTGCGCCGGAGGCGTTGCCGTAGAAGTGGCGCAGGCCCGATACCTGGACGAGGGGGCGGGCCGTGGGGATCAGCGTTGCCATGAGGGCGTCTCCGGATCGAACAAGGTCAGGCGAGGCGCAGGCGGCGTTCGGCAAAGGCGTACATCGGCCGCCAGACGAGGCGGTTGAACGCGATCACGAACATCGCCATCACCGCGATGCCGAGGGCGACGCGCGGATAATCGCCCGCCGCCGTCGCCTTGGCGATGAAGCTGCCGAGCCCGTGCGCCTCGAGGCGCTGGTCGCCCCACGACACCGCCTCCGCGACGATGCTGGCGTTCCATGACCCGCCCGACGCGGTCAGCGCGCCGGTGACATAATAAGGAAAGACGCCGGGCAGCGCCACCTGCCGCCACCATTGCCGGCCGCGCACCCCGAACATGCCCGCCGCCTCGCGCAGGTCGGTCGGGATCGCGCTCGCGCCGGCGATGACGTTGAACAATATATACCATTGCGTGCCGAGCACCATCAGCGGCGACAGCCAGATATCGGGCGACAGCCGCCAGTGCAGGATCGCGATCACCGCGAACGGGAACAAGACGTTGGCGGGAAAGGCCGCGAGGAATTGCGCGACGGGCTGCAACCGCTCGGCCCATTTAGGGTTGAGGCCGATCCACACCCCGATCGGCACCCACACCAGGCTGGCGAGCGCGATCAGTACGATGACGCGCAGCATCGTCAGGCAGGCGAGGCCGAGCGCCGTGCCGACTTCCCCCAGGCTGAGCGTGGCGAGGATATAGCCCGCCGCCTGCCATAGCGCCCAGGCAACCGCGCCGAGCACGGCCGCGCGCCACAGCCAATCGCCGGCCCGGCCGCGCGGCCGATCGTGCGTCGCGCGCG
>CAXUEV010000061.1:0-8270 GCA_964250105.1 uncultured Sphingomonadaceae bacterium | reverse complement strand
CCCTTAGCTCAATCGGTAGAGCAACTGACTTTTAATCAGTAGGTCGCGGGTTCGAGTCCCGCAGGGCTCACCAATCCGGCAGTGCCGCCGGGCGGTTGCAGGGGGACACGTCATGCCGCGATCGGCCGGAGCCGCCGCATGCTGAGCCGGCTCGAGGCCGCGGCGGCGGCGCGCGAGCGCTGGATCCTCGCGGTCATGCTCGGCCTCGCCTTCGTCGTCCGCCTCGGCTGGCTGTTCCTCGAGCCCGCCGAGCGCCTCGTGTCGCACAAGTCGGAGATGTGGCACGTCGCGGCGACCTTCGCCGCGACCGGCTCGCTCGCCGACGCCTATGGCCCGGGCAGCGGCATCAGCAGCCATGTCGGGCCGTTCAACACGATCGTCGAGGGGCTGATCTACCGCGCCTTCGGCATCGGCTCGCTGACGTCCGAGCTGATCCTCGCGGTGCTCGCGGGCACGGTGATCTGCACGCTGTTCTTCCTGCTGTACCGCGTCGCGGCGGCGCTCGGCATCGCCGTCGTGCCGCGGCTGGCGGCGCTGGCGCTGCTGTGCTTCTCGCCGTTCAGCTTCTACGTCGAGATGGTCGACTTCCGCATCCGCGAGGGGGCGTTCGCGGCGACGGTCGCGACCGCGCTCCTGCTGTGGCTGCTGCGGCTCGACGCCGGCGGGCGCCTGCCGTGGCGGACGATGTTCGGCTTCGCGGTGGCGGCGGCGTTCGCCTTCCTGATCAATCCGGGGATCGCGCTCGGCGCCTATGCCGGGCTCGGCTTCGTCGCGCTGCGGCACATGCCGGCGCGGCGCTGGCCGGCGGCGGCGGGGCTGCTGCTGGTCGGCTTCGCGCTGGTCAACGGCGCGTGGGTCGTGCGCAACGAGCGGGTCTACGACCGTTTCATGGTCAGCCGCGGCAATTTCGGGCTCGAGCTCGACACCGCCAACCACGCTGCCGCGGTCGATCCGGCCGATCCGCGGCAGGTGTTCATCGACCGCAGCCGCGAGATCCACCCGTTCTTCAGCGCGCAGGCGTTCGCCCGGCTCAAGACCTACCCCGACGACGCGACCTATTTCGCCGCGCTCGGCGACGAGGCCAAGGCATGGATCGCGGCGCATCCGGGCGATTTCGCGCGCATCTCGCTGCGCCACCTGCGCGAGCTCTACTTCCCGCCGGCGTGGCTGTTCGACCAGTACGATACCGGCAAGCGTTACATCGCGCCGCAGCAGGCGCTGGTGTGGAGCGTCACCGCGATCGCGCTGGTCGCGCTGCTGATCGGCCTCGTCGAGCGGCCGCGACGCTATCTGTTCGTCGTCCTGACGATCGCCTTCCCGACCCTGCTCTACATCGTCGTCCAGCCGACGCTGCGCTACCGCTACGCCTTCGCCGGGCTGCTGACGTTCCTCGCCGCCGGGCTGGTCTGGCGGCTCCTCGCCGGCTGGCGGGCGACCGCGGTGCCGGCTATTTCCCCACCCGCGCGATCGCCTCGCTGAGCAGGTCGGCGGCGCCGGCGGCATCGACCCAGTGCCCGACGGTGACCCACTTGCCCTTCTCCAGGTCCTTGTAGTGCTGGAAGAAATGGGCGATCTGCTCGGTCAGCGTCGTCGGCAGGTCGGACGGACCCTTGATGTTCGAATAGAAGGGATGGAGGGCGTCGACCGGCACGCCGATCAGCTTCTCGTCGCCGCCACCCTCGTCCTCCATCACCAGCGCGCCGATCGGGCGGACGCGGACTACCGCGCCGGGCACGAGCGGGTGCTGGCCGACGACGAGGACGTCGATCGGGTCGCCGTCGGCCGACAGCGTGTGCGGCACGAAGCCGTAGTTGCCCGGATAGAACATCGCGGTGTGGAGGAAGCGGTCGACGAACAGCGCGCCGCTGACCTTGTCCATCTCGTACTTGACCGGCTCGCCGCCCATCGGCACCTCGATGATGACGTTGACGTCGTGCGGCGGGGCGCGCCCGATCGGGATCTTCGAGATGTCCATTCAAGCTCCTGGGAATCGCTGGAGGGGATCGATGCTGCGGTGCAATACCGCCGGATCGCGCGCGTTGCCACCGGATTATCGCGCGCGCGGCGTGCGCGCTTGACCGGCGCCGGCGCGCTCCGTACCCCGTGGCGATGACCGCGCCGCGCACCCTCTATGCCAAGATCTGGGACGACCATGTCGTCCACCAGCGCGACGACGGCACGGCGCTCGTGTGGATAGACCGCCACCTGATCCACGAGGTGACGACGCCGCAGGCGTTCGAGGCGCTGCGGGCGGCCGGGCGGCGGGTGCGGCGCCCCGACCTGACGCTGGCGGTGCCCGACCATAATGTGCCGACCAGCCACCGGTCGCAGCCGATCGCCGATCCGCAGTCGGCGACGCAGGTGGCGATGCTCGCCGACAATTGCGCCGCGTTCGGCATCGAGCATATCGCGATGAACGCCGCCGAACAGGGAATCGTCCATATCATCGGCCCCGAACAGGGCTTCACCCTGCCAGGGCTGACGCTGGTGTGCGGCGACAGCCATACCGCGACGCACGGCGCGCTCGGCGCGCTGGCGTTCGGCATCGGCACGTCGGAGGTCGAGCATGTTTTCGCGACGCAGACGCTGCTGCTCAAGCGGTCGCTGGCGATGGAGGTCCGCGTCACCGGCACGCTCGGCTTCTCGATCTCGGCGAAGGACGTCGCGCTGGCCATCGTCGGCGCGCTCGGCACCGGCGGCGGCACCGGCCATGTCGTCGAATATACCGGCGAAGTCATCCGCGCGCTGTCGATGGAAGGCCGGATGACGGTCTGCAACATGGCGATCGAGGCGGGCGCGCGCGCCGGGCTGGTCGCCCCCGACGCCGCCACCTACGCCTATCTCGCCGGCCGCCCGCGCGCGCCCAAGGGTGCCGCATGGGACGCCGCGGTCGCCTATTGGTCGACGCTGCCGACCGACGCCGGGGCAGCCTACGACCGCGTCGTCACGGTCGACGGCAGCGCGATCGCGCCGCTGGTGACGTGGGGCACCAGCCCCGAGGACGTCGTCGCCATCACCGGCACCGTCCCCGCGCCCGACAGCTTCGCCGATCCCGGCAAGCGCGTCGCGGCGGCGAAGTCGCTCGACTATATGGGGCTGAGCCCCGGCACCCGGCTCGAGGACGTGCGGGTCGAGAACATCTTCATCGGCAGCTGCACCAACGGCCGCATCGAGGACCTGCGCGCCGCCGCCGCGGTCGCCAGCGGCCGCCGCGTCGCCGGCCATGTCCGCCAGGCGCTCGTCGTCCCCGGCTCGGGCCTCGTCAAGCGCCAGGCCGAGGCCGAGGGGCTCGACCGCATCTTCATCGCCGCCGGCTTCGACTGGCGCGAGCCGGGCTGCTCGATGTGCCTCGGCATGAACCCCGACCAGGTGCCGGCGGGCGAGCGCTGCGCCTCGACGAGCAACCGCAACTTCGTCGGCCGCCAGGGACCGGGCGCGCGCACCCACCTGCTCAGCCCGGCGATGGCGGCGGCGGCGGCGGTGACCGGCCGCCTGACCGACGTCCGCGCGCTGATGGGGTGAAGCGCCACGGTTGCGGCGATGAACGATATACTGGTCGTCTTCGGGGCGGCGGTGCGCGCCGGCGGATTGCCGTCGGGATCGCTCGAACGGCGGCTGCAGGGCGCCCTGGCGCTCGCCGCGTCGCTGCCCGATCCGATTTTCCTCGTCACCGGCGGCCGCGGTGCCAGCGGGCATGTCGAGGCCGAGGTCATGGCCGGCTGGCTCGCCGCCGCCGGGATCGCGCCCGACCGCATCCGCCGCGACGACGCCTCCGCCGACACGCTGGCGTCGGTCCGCGCCTGCGCGGCGATGCTCGATCGCCGCCGCGACCGCATCTTCGTCTGTTCGAGCAACTATCATAACCCGCGCTGCGCGATCCTTTTCCGCATGCTCGGCTTCACCGTCCGCATCCCGTCGATGCCGGCGGATCGCCCCCTGCTCGGCACGCGCAAATTCTGCTATTATGTCGTCCGCGAGGTGGCGGCGACGGCGTGGGACGTCGCGCTGCTCCTCGCCGGCGGCCAGCGAGACCGCCGGTAGACAGGGGGGCCTGGCATGACGACGCAGCGGGTGATGGTCTTCGGCGGGCTGGCGTTGCTCGTCGCGGTGGTGGGCATGCTGTTCTGGCGGATGACGCACCCGGCCGGTGCCGGGACAGCGGTGGTGGCGGCCGCACCGACCGCCGAGGAGCGCCGGCTCGACGCCGCGGTCAAGACGCTCGAAGCGCTGTGCCTGTCGAACGTCGGCACGACGTCCAAGGACAACGTCGTCGCCGGCCTCAAGGCGCGGATCACCGGGATCGGCGCCAACGCCTCGGCGGAGCGGATCGACCAGGTCGTGCGCGGCGCGGCGAGCGACCTGCCCGCGGCGGACCGGACGCGCGAGGGCGAGGCGATCCGCGCGTGCCTCACGGCGAACTTCGACAAGGTGCTCGCCGCGATGTCGCCGGAGAAGACGGCGCAGGTCTATCCCGACCCGCTCGACGCGCGGTTCGCGCTGTCGTTCCCGGAGGACGATCCGCAGGTGGCGCCGGCCGATATCGTCGCGCATCTCCGCGCCGGCCGCCGCATCATCGATGGCGAGGTGCTCGCCCGCCAGACGCCGGGCTATTACCTGCTCCGCCTGCCGTATCCCGGCGCGAGCGACGTCTACACCGGCAACATCTCGCGCGCGGTGCTCCGCGAGACGAAGAACGCGCGGGTGCCGAAGAGCCTGCTCTGTTTCCGCCGGCCGGCGAAGGCGGCGACCGTTCCCGACGTCTTCGTCAAGTTCGATTGCGCCGACGGCAAGCCGTGCACCCTCGACGACATGTCGCCGGCGTGGGTCGAGACCTGCCCGGCCGAAACCGCGTTCGACTGGTCGTTCGGGCTGGTCGGCACCGCCCGCGCCGAGCCGGTCGCCCGGCAATGGTCGGTGCCGAGCCGCCGGACGTGGGACCGGCTGCGCCCGACGTTGAAGGGCGTCGGCTATACCGCGTTCGACGTCGGCACCGACGCCTTCTCGGGCACCGGCGCCTACGGCGTCGAGGTCGCGCTGGCGGTCAACGGCGTCGCGGTCGAGGAGGACGGCCTCGAACCCGCGGCGCGGCCGGTGAAATATGCGGGCACCGGCCGGTTCGCCTATGGCTTCGGCCTGCGCTCGCTCGACCTCCAGGGCAGCAACGGCGGCTGCGACCGGATCGAGCTGACGCTGACGTCGGTCGGCGCGCGCGGCGGAGAAAAATCGCTGACCGTCGGCCGCGACTATGTCGTCCTCCGCGACCTGCCGCCGGCGAGGGTCGGCGCGGTCGAATGGCGGGGCCGCTACCAGCGCCCGGTCGACGCCTACGAGCACGAGGTGTTCCTGACCTCGCTCCGCTATGCCGCTTCGCTTGCCGCCGACGGCCCCGCGGTCGCGGCGCGTCGCGAGGTGGTTCGCGCGCAGGCGCTGCGCGAAAAGGCGCGCTTCGACGCGCTCGGGCTGCGCTACGCCGACCAGCCGCTCAAGGCGGTGATCCGGCCGCCGCTGCGCGATGCCGCGTTCGGGCTGGCGGTCGGCACGATCGCCGCCGGCACCGGCCAGTTCCGCTTCACCTTCAACCTGCCCGAAGCGAAGGCGATCAAGGCGACCGTCTTGGCCGCGCGCGCCGCCCCCGCGGCCCGCCGCATCATCGATCCCGGCGTGTTCGTCTACCGCGTGGCGAACGGGGGTCCCGGCACGGCCGCCACGCCGCCGGGCGCATGCCCGCCGCGGAGCGCCCAGGCCTGAGGCTGCGCCTACTTCGCCAGCTCGGCCTCGATCGCCGCGACCAGCGCCGGGTCGTGCGGCTCGGTATTGGGAGCGAAGCGCCCGACGACGGTGCCGTCGCGGCCGACGATGAACTTCTCGAAGTTCCACAGCACCTCGTTGGCGGGGTTGGGCGTCATGCCGTGGCCGGCGAGCCGCTCGCGAAAGGCGGGGTCGCCGCTGGCCGCGGGCGCGGCGTCGATCAGCGCCTGGTACAGCGGATGCTTGGCCGTGCCGGTGACGCTGATCTTGGCGAACATCGGGAACTCGACCGCCTTGGTCGCGCAGAAGGCGGCGATCTCGTCGTCGCTGCCCGGCTCCTGCCCGGCGAAGTCGTTCGCCGGAAAGCCGAGCACGACGAAGCCCCGCGCGCGGTACGTCTCGTACAGTTTCTCGAGCCCGTCGTACTGCGGCGTCAGCCCGCATTTCGAGGCGACGTTGACGATCAGCGCGACCTTGCCGGCGTAATCGGCGAGCGAGGCGTCGCCGCCGGTGATCGTCTTCAACGCGATGGTCTGCAGGCTGGTCATGCTGGTCTCCCTCAAAGGCCCGACGGCGGCGAGCGCCCGCTGTCCGCCTCGTGCCGGAGGATCTCAGCCAGCGCCTGCGGGCGGGTGTTCATCGCCTGGTGGCCGGCGTCAAGCCTTACCGTCCTGGCAACCTCGAGCCGCGCGGCGAAGACCTCCTGCCAGGCGCACGGCAGGCTCATGTCGCGCAGGCACAGCACATAGGTCGCTGGAACCTGCGCGAGGTGATCGTAGCGATGATCGCACGAAGAATAAGTAGCGACCGGCCACATGTCGGCACCCAGCTTGGCGAGGAAGCCAGCGGTCTCCGCCGTGTTCATGTCGTTGCAGAACATGAGCGGAGCCTGCGCTTCCATGCTGCTCGTCGCCGGGTCGACCGGCCAGCCCACCGCGTCGGGATCGCTGCCGTGGCGGCCGTTGCCCATCATCGCCAGCACGCTCTGGCCGGGCAGCGGCGCGGCGCAGGAGACGTAGACCAGCCGCCGAAACAGGCGCGGCCGGAGCGCGGCCATGCGGACGAGCGGCAGGCCGCCGAGCGAATGACCGACGAGGACGACGTCCGCCATTCCGGCGCGGTCGATCTCCGCGACCGACTCGCGGGCGACATCGTCGAGGGTAAGCGCGTCGACCGGGCGGTGCCGCTTCGATCCGCATCCCGGCACGTCGAGCGCCAGTGCCCGGCCAAAGCCGCCGCCGGTCTGCCGGTCGAGGGCGGCGATCGTCTCGTCCCACACCCAGCCGCCCTGCCCGCCGCCGTGAACGAAGACGAAATCGTGCCCATTCGGCATCGTCGGTTCCTCCCCGTCCTCCGTCTAGGCGCTTGCCCGCGAATTCGCTACGACCGTTCGCATGGAGCCCTTCACCACCCTCAGCGGCGTCGCCGTTCCGTTCGGCGCCGACAATGTCGACACCGACGTCATCATCCCGTCGCGCTTCCTCAAGGTCGTCACCCGCAAGGGGCTCGGTGCCGGGGCGTTCGCCGCGCTGCGCGAGGACCCGGCCAATATCTTCGATTCGGCGCGCAACGCCGGCGCGCCGATCCTCATCGCCGGCGCCAATTTCGGCTGCGGATCGAGCCGCGAGCACGCGCCCTGGGCGCTCGCCGACATGGGCTTCCGCGTCGTCGTCGCGGCGGGCTTCGCCGACATCTTCGCCGGCAACGCCTATAAGAACGGCATGCTGCTGGTGACGCTGCCGCAGTCCGACATCGACCGGCTGCTGGCGGTGGCGGGCGACTGCGAGATCACCGTCGACCTCGACAACCAGGTCGTCACCACCGAATTCCAGGACCGCATGTCGTTCGCGATCGACCCGTTCCGCAAGGCGGCGCTGATGACCGGTCAGGACGAAATCGGCCTGACCTTGTCGATGGCGGGCGCGATCGACGCCTATGAAGCGCGGCTGGCGACGGAGCGGCCGTGGGCCGGCGCGGCGGCGGCATAGACCGGCCGACAGTCGAGCCGCGCGGGCTCGTGCTTAACCGAAGATGAATGTCGTCACGCCGACGCAACGGAACCTGTATGTCGATGCGTCGTTACAATGGCTTCGCACGACAGATGAGGATCAGTTTTCATGCGTAGCTTCAGCTTGACTGCCCGCGCGGCGGTCTTTTCTGCCGCCCTCGCCGTCTCGGGCGTCGCGACTGCCGGCGAGGCCGACCGCGCGCGCACCGCTATCGTCCAGGCCCAGGCGAAGATCGACGCCGGCGACAAGGTCGGTGCCGCAGGCGAAGCGGCCGAGTTCCAGTCGCGTGCCCGCGCCGCGCTGCAGTCGGCCCAGGCAAATCTCGCCCGCGGCAAGAAGGGCCAGGCGATCTCCGACGCGCAGCACGCGAGCGAGTTCGCCGACCTCGCGATCGTCCACGCCGACCAAGCGAAGGTCGCCGCAGAGCGCAATGCTCGCCGCGACGCCGAAGTCTCCGCCGCGGCTGCGCAGGATTCGGCGGCCGACGCCCGCGATGCCGCCGCGGCGGCGGAC
>CAXUEV010000060.1:0-8368 GCA_964250105.1 uncultured Sphingomonadaceae bacterium | reverse complement strand
CCGAGGTCGTGCCGGCAGGCACGCCGAGCATCACCGGGCCGTCGGGCGTCGGCACGCGCACCCTGGCGCCGAGCACCGCCTCGCCGAGGCGGACCGGCAGGTCGAGCCGGATGTCGTCGCCGTCGCGGCGCATGAAGCGGTGCGGCGCGATGTCGATCGTCACGATCGCGTCGCCGGCGCCGCCCGCACCGGCCTCGCCCTGGCCGCTCATCCGCACCTGCTTGCCGCTCTCGATGCCGGGCGTCAGCTTGAGGTCGAGCGTCTTGCCGTTGCGCAGGCTGATCCGCTGTGGCTTGAGCAGCGCCGCGTCCTCGAACGGTACGCTCAGCCGATAGGCGACGTCGACTCCGCGCGGCGGCGCGTGGCGCATCCGCGGATCGCCGCCGAAGCCGCCGGCGCCGGCGCCGCGGAACAGCTCGGAGAAGATGTCGCCGGCGTCGCCGCCGAAGTCGAAGCGGGTGCCCGCCTGCGGACCCCCGGCGAAACCGCCACCGCCGAAGCCGCCGCCGCCGCCGAACCCCGGCGGGGCCTTGGGCTGGCCGTCGGCGTCGATCTCGCCGCGGTCGTACTTGCCGCGCGTGTCGGCGTCGGACAGGATCGTATAGGCGGCCGACACGTCCTTGAACCGCGCCAGCGCGGTGGCGTCGCCGGCATGGGTATCGGGGTGGTTCGCCTTGGCGAGCTTGCGATAGGCTTTCTTGATCTCGGCGGCGCTGGCGCCGCGCGCCACGCCAAGGGTCGCATAGAGTTCCTTCGCCATGTCCGTCCGTCACCACAGCCAGTCGTTGCTGTCCATTGTTGCTGCACGGCAACACGAGATACATAGTCGCCACCGGGCCGGGGGCAAGGCCAGGGGCAAGGGACGCCGCTTGCCCCGTCGGACCCGCCGCCGTATCGCTTCGCCGATGACCGAGCCTTTTGCCCAGTTCGCCGCGTGGTTCGCCGAGGCGGAGCGGGCCGAGGTCAACGACCCCAACGCGATGGCGCTGGCGACGGCGACGCCCGAGGGCCGGCCGTCGGTGCGGATCGTCCTGCTCAAGGCATGGGACGCGCGCGGCTTCGTCTTCTACACCAACCTCGACAGCCGCAAGGGCCGGGAGCTGGCGGCGAACCCGTTCGTCCAGCTCGACCTCCACTGGAAGTCGCTGCGGCGGCAGGTGCGGATCGACGGCCGCGCCGGGCCGGTCGACGACGCCGAGGCCGACGCCTATTTCGCCACCCGGCCGCGCGAGTCGCAGCTCGGCGCGTGGGCGTCGAACCAGTCCCGGGTCATGGCCGACGCGGGCGCGTTCCGCGATCGTCTCGCCCAAGTCGCGGCCGAGTACCGCGGCATTCGCATTCCGCGGCCGCCGCGCTGGTCGGGCTTCCGCGTCGTTCCCGCCGTAATCGAGTTCTGGCAGGACCGTGATTTCCGCCACCACGACCGCCTGATCTTCACCCGCGACGGCGACGGCTGGACCACGGCGTTGCTGTTCCCGTGACCGACCGCGCCCGGCTGACGCGCCGCGCCGCCCTCGCCTCGGTCGCCGCGGCGACGGCATTGCTCGGGCTGAAAGCCTGGGCGACCGACGCCACGCGCTCGGTGGCGATGCTCGGCTCGCTCGCCGACACCGCGCTTGACCTGCTCGCCAGCCTGGTGACCTTGTTCGCCGTCCGCCTCGCCGCCCAGCCGGCCGACGACGACCACCGCTTCGGCCACGGCAAGGCGGAGGCGATCGCCGCGCTGATGCAGACGCTCGTCATCGTCGGCTCGGCGGTCGCGATCGGCGCGCACGCGGTGGCGCAGTTCGGCGTCGCCGACCTTCCCCGCCGGGCGGAGGTCGGCGTCGGCGTCTCGCTCGCCGCCATCGCCCTGACGCTCGGCCTCGTCGCCTATCAGCGGCATGTCGTGCGCGCGACGCGGTCGATCGCCATCGCAACCGACCAGCTCCACTACCAGTCCGACCTGATGCTCAACCTCGCCGTTCTGGTCGCGTTCGTCCTCGACGTCTGGGCCGGCATCCACGGCGCCGACGCGGTCTTCGGCATCGGCATCGCCGTCTATCTGGCGTGGGGCGCGATCACGTCGGCGAAAGCCGCGGTCGACATGCTGATGGACCGCGAATGGCCCGAGGAGAAGCGTCGCCGCCTGCTCGGCCTGATCGGCCGCTATCCCGGCTGCAGCGGGGTCCACGACCTGCGGACCCGCAGCAGCGGCGTCACCGACTTCATCCAGTTCCACGTCTGGTTCGAGCCCGAGATGACGGTCGTCGCCGCGCATGATATCGTCGAGGAGATCGAAGCCGACGTCGCCGCGGCGTTTCCGGGGGCGGAAATCCTCATCCACGTCGATCCGGTCGGGCATGTCGATCGTCCGCCGGTCAGGGCCTGAACCATGCGCATCCCGTTCCACCAGATCGACGCCTTCGCCGACCGCCCGTTCACCGGCAATCCCGCGGCGGTGATGCCGCTCGAGACCTGGCTCGACGACGCGACGCTGCAGGCGATCGCCGCCGAGAACAACCTGGCGGAGACCGCCTTCCTCGTTGCCCGCGGCGACGGCGTCGCCGACTTCGACCTGCGCTGGTTCACGCCCACGGTCGAGGTCGCCCTGTGCGGCCATGCGACGCTCGCCTCCGGGCACTGGGTGCTGGCGCGCGACCGCAGCCGGGAGGCCGCGACCTTCGCCACGCGCCGCGCCGGCGTGCTGACCGTCGCCCGTGACGGCGCCGCGCTGACGCTCGACCTCCCCGCCTGGGGTGCCGATCCGTGTCCGCCGCGCGCCGATCTCGAAACGGCGCTCGCCGTCACTGCCGAGGCGACGCTGTTCCGCGACACCGGCTATGCGGTGCTGGTGCTCGCCGACGAGGCGGCGGTCCGCCGGCTCGCCCCCGACTTCGCGGCATTGCGGGCGATCCCCGACACGCTCGTCATCGTCACCGCGCCCGGCGAACGGAGCGACGTCGTCAGTCGCGTCTTCGCCGCCTCGGCAGGCATAGACGAGGATCCGGTGACCGGCTCGGCACACTGCGTGATCACGCCGTACTGGGCCGACCGGCTCGGCCGCGCGCGATTCTTCGCGGTCCAGGCGAGCGCCCGCGGCGGCCGCCTCGACTGCCGCCTCGACGGCGACCGCGTCGTCCTCGGCGGTGCCTGTGTCGATGTGATCGAGGGCGCGTTCCTGCTGTGAAGCTCCCCCGGCCGGGATATGCCGAACTGCGCCATATCCCGGGGCCGCGGCCGCATCCGGTGCCGCTCCTGCGGACGATCGACTTCCTAAAGGATCCGCTCGCCGGCGTCGCCGCCAACGTCCGGAACTTCGGCCATGTCTACCGGGTCGACAATTTCGGCGACTGGCACATCGTCCTGATCGGCCCCGAAGCGAACGAGCTCGTGCTGCTCGACCGCGACCGCAACTTCTCGTCCGAACTCGGCTGGGACCCGATCCTCGGGCGGGTGTTTCCGCGTGGCCTGATGGCGATGGACTTCGACCGCCACCGCACCGACCGCAAGACATTGTCGGCAGCCTTCAAGCCGGAGGCGATGCGGCGTTATCTCGACGCGCTCAACGCCGGCATCGCCCGCGGCATCGCCGACCTGCCGTTGGGTATCGACTTCAAATTCTATCCGGCAATCAAGCAGCTGACGCTCGACCTTGCCGCGACGTCGTTCCTCGGCATCGCGTGGGGACCACAGGCCGATCGCATCAACCGCGCGTTCGTCGCCATGGTCGCGGCAGCCGTCGGCCTCGTCCGCTTGCCGCTGCCCGGTACGGCGATGGGCCGCGGGGTCGGCGGCCGCCGCTTCATGTCGCGCTTTTTCGCACACGAGATCCCCGCCCGCCGCGGCGTCGCCGGCGACGATTTCTTCACCCGCTTCTGCAACGCCCGCGACGATGCCGGCGCGCTGCTGCCCGACCGCGTGATCGTCGACCATATGAACTTCCTGATGATGGCGGCGCACGATACGCTGACCTCGTCGCTGACCGCGATGCTCTACTTCCTGGCGACGAACGGCGACTGGCAAGACCGGCTGCGCGCCGAAGTCCTCGCCGTCCGCGCGACCGCCGGGCCGGCGCTGCCCTTTGACCGTCTCGGCGAGCTCGAGCAGGTCGAGTGGGCGTTCAAGGAGGCGCTGCGGCTGCTGCCGCCGGTGCCGTCGATCCCGCGCCGGGCGTTGCGCGCGTTCGAGTTTGGCGGCTTCCGCATCCCGGCCGGCGCCAATGTCGGGATCAGCCCGATGTACACCCACCGCATGCCCGAGCTCTGGAACGCGCCGACTGTGTTCGATCCATCGCGCTTCGGCTACACTCGTTCGCAGGGTCGGCACAAATACGCCTGGGTACCCTTCGGCGGCGGCGCACACATGTGCATCGGCCTGCACTTCGCCCATATGCAGATCAAGGCGTTCTTCTATACCCTGCTGGCGAACTACCGTGTCGGCGTGGCCGACGGCTATACATGCGATTTCCAGATGTTCCCGATGCCCAAGCCCAAGGACGGCCTGCCGATCCGGCTTGAGCGGATCTAGTGGCGCGGCGACGCGCGATGGGCGTAGTGGCAGGCTTGATCGTGGCACTCGTGGTGCTGGTCGTCGTCGGCGGCATCGTGTTCCGTGTACCCGACATTCCCGTCGCGGCCCTGCGCGCGAAATATGCCTCGCCGGCGTCGCAGTTCGTCGAGGTCTTGCCGGGGCTGACGGTCCATATTCGCGACGAAGGTCCTCGGGAAGGTGTGCCCGTCGTCCTGATCCACGGCTCGAACGCATCGCTCCACACCTGGGCGCCTTGGGTCGCCCGGCTGGGCGACAAGTACCGTATCATCACCTTCGACGAGCCGGCGCACGGCCTGACCGGACCGGCGCCCGACGGCCGCTACACCCAGGCCGCTTATGCCAAGGTCCTCGCCGCCGTCGTCCGCGAGCGCGGGCTCGGCAAATTCGTCGTCGGCGGCAACTCGATGGGCGGCGGCATCGCCGCGCGCTATGCTGCCGATCATCCCGACCGCATCCTCGGCCTGATCCTGGTCGATGCCAGTGGTGCACCCTATCCCGATGGGTTAGGCGGCACCTCGCCGGTCGTGAAGGCGATGCGCCTGCTGCTGATCCGCGATTACATCGCCGGTCTCACGCCGCGCTGGTTGATCGCGAAGTCGCTCGACGGCGCGGTGTCGGTCAAATCTGTCGTGACGCCCGCCGTCGTCGACCGCCACTGGGAGCTGCTGCGCTACCCCGGCAATCGCGTCGCGACGATCGTGCGTTTCGCCCAAGGCTACGACTCGATCGCCGCCGCCGACCTGGCGCGGATTGACGCGCCGGCGCTTATCCTATGGGGCAGGCAAGACCAGTTCATCCCGGTCGCGTCGGCGGCGTACTTCGAGCGTGCGCTGCGCCACAGCCGAACAATGATCTACGACGGCGTCGGCCACCTGCCGATGGAGGAGACGCCCGACCGCTCGGCAGCCGACATTCGCATGTTTCTCGATGCGCTGCCGGTTCAGACCACCGCCACCGGGCCGACCGCCGCCATATAGTCGAGCATCGCCGCCGCCGCCGGGTCGGCGAGGCTGATGAAGGCCCGCCGTGCGTCGTCGGGGTCGTTTTGCCGCTCGAACAGCCCGGCATCGCACAGGTTGCGGATCCAGCGCAGTGCCGTCGTCGTCGGGACTGCCGCCGCGATGCACAGGCTCGACACCGAAACCCGGTGGCTTTCGAGCCGTGCCGCCGTCAGGTCGAGCAGCATGTCCCAGGCCGGGTCGCTGAAGATCTCGGCGGGGAGATAGCGCTCGCGGACGCGTCGGGCACGGATCAGCGTCCGCACATGCGCCGCGGTCGTGGCACCCGATACAGCGGCGGCGGTCGGCGACCGCAGCTCGGCCAGCCGCGCCACCGCCGCGGCGATCTGTTCAGCTTCGGCATGCGCCGCCCCGCGCCGCGCCGCGGACCGGTCTGACAGCTCGCCGACCTGTAGGCCGAGGTCGGGCAGGGCCGCAGTCGCCAGCGCTCCGAGCAGCGCTTCGTCGCTCGGCTGCTGGTCGAGAAAATCGACGAGGTTGGCACCCAGAGCGATGCCGGCACAATTAGGATCGCCGAACGCGAGCAGCCGCGGTCCTCGCTGGCTCAGGGCGGCCGCGAGTTCAGGCACCGCCAGACCCATATCAAGCACGACCGTCGTGATCGTCCAGTCGTCGGCAAGGCGACGCGCCAGGCGGCTCCCGTCAGCGACGAACTCGACGGTGATATGGCTGCGCTGGAGCACGTCCCGGTAACGATCCGACCACGCCGGCGACACCCCGCAGAGCAAGGTCTCGGGCAGGCCCGTGTCCGCCGTTTTCGTCGTCACGTCGTGCATCGATGCGAATTTCGACGATATGCGAACGAGGATCAAACCGTTTCGGATGTAATATCTATGTGCCTGTGGATAAGCAGGTTGATAGCTAGTGCGACGGCTGTGAGGAGGTGCTCAGCCAGCTTGGATCGGATGTCATCGGCATCCGTCGAAGGGGGCATCTCGATGAACCGGACGCAGGTCCAGTCAGCACCACCGACGTGCCTCGCGGCGCTGGTCGGCGACAGTCCGGCGATCGCCGAGGTCCGCCGGCTAATCGATCATCTGGCGACGTCGTCGGTCTCGGTGCTCGTCACCGGACCGTCGGGCAGCGGCAAGGAGGTCGTCGCCCAGCTGCTCCATCAGCGCAGCGCGCGCGCCGCCCGGCCGTTCGTCGCGATCAACTGCGCCGCGATCCCGCGCGACCTGCTCGAAAGC
The DNA here is from genome assembly GCA_964250105.1 of uncultured Sphingomonadaceae bacterium. Classification (GTDB taxonomy): domain Bacteria; phylum Pseudomonadota; class Alphaproteobacteria; order Sphingomonadales; family Sphingomonadaceae; genus Polymorphobacter_B. The sequence continues at coordinate 1,626 of CAXUEV010000060.1, read as the reverse complement.
GAGATCTTCGGCCATGAGGCGGGATCGTTCACCGGCGCGACCAAGGCCCGGCGTGGCCGCTTCGAGATGGCCGATCGCGGCACGCTGTTCCTCGACGAGATCGGCGACATGCCCGCCGACTTCCAGGTCAAGCTGCTCCGCATCCTCGAAACCCGCGTCGTCGAGCGCGTCGGCAGCATGATCGCGGTTCCGGTCGACGTCCGCCTGATCACCGCGACCAACGTCGATCTCGACGCGGCGATCGGCGCGGCACGCTTCCGCGAAGACCTCTACTATCGCCTCGCGGTCGTCGAAATCCGCCTGCCGCCGCTCGCCGAGCGTGCCGAAGACATCATCCCTCTGATCGAGCATTTCACCGGCGACAGCGGTCAGCGCGTTGCCTTCACCGAGGCGGCATACGCCTTTCTGCGCGCGCAGCCGTGGCGCGGCAACGTCCGCGAACTGCGCAACTTCGTCGCCCGCGCCGGCGCGCTCCACCCCGGCAAGGTCATCGACCATGCGCTCGCCGCCCGGCTGGTCGACTGCGACCGGCGCCCGATTGATCAATGGCTGCGTGCCGCCGACATGCCGTCGCCGCCGCTCGACCGGCAGCGCCCCGAACGGATCGTCGCCGGCGACGCACCGGTCGACCTGAAGGCGCTGCTCGACGAGGTCGAACAGGCTTATATCGAACATGCGCTCGGCCGGACCGCCGGGGCCGTCGCCGAGTCGGCGCGGCTGCTCGGGCTCCGGCGGACGACGCTGATCGAAAAGATGCGTCGCCTGCAAATCCAGCGGCCGCCGTCGCACTGAACCGCCGCGATCAGGCAGGCCGTTCCCCGGGTGCGATCGCGTTCCAGCTTTTGCCGACGACATCGATCTGCGCGGCGGCGGCGGCGAACAGGTCGGCGCGCTGCTCGGCGTTCGCGGCGACGATCAGCGCGCGAACCTGGGCGTAGGACGCCGCCAGCGCCCGGGCGACGGTGCCGCCGCGGCCATGGTCGAGCGCTGCGTCGAGCGCGTCGAGGATCGACAACGCGCGGGTCACCATCCGCACCCGCCCGTGCGGGTCGCGCACGGCCGTCGCTCGCTCGGCGACGAGCAGCGCCGACCGCGCGCCATCGTAGAGCATCGCCACCAGTTCGTGCGGGGTCGCCGCGGCAATGCGGTGGCCGAGGTCGGCGTCGCGGTACCGGCTGGCCGCCGTTGCCGCGACATGAGCCGTCACGGCTGGCGAACGAACATGGTCGCGGGTAATGAACGTCGGCATGCGGGTCTCCCTAGTCATCGGTCTGGTTCCACGCCTTGATCTGGGCATCCAGAAAGGATTGGGCGGATTTGGATACAGCGACCGCCTGTTCCATCGCCGCGTACTGCTTGACCAACGTCGCCCGGTAGGTCGCCATCCGGCCGTCGAGCGCGGTCTTGTCGCGGACGATCGCGGCCTGCTCGCGGGTGTAGCTGCCCGACGCGTCGCTGCCGAGCGTCGCCTCGATCGCCGCCAGCGCGCCCTTGCCGCCGGCCTTGTCCACAGTGAGCGCGACGAGCAGCGCCTCGACCGCGTCGGGCGCGGCGGCGACCGACGTGCCGAGCCTGGCTTCGTCGATCGTCAGGCTGCCGTCGCGGGCGGTGACGATGCCGAGGTCC
>CAXUEV010000059.1:0-8466 GCA_964250105.1 uncultured Sphingomonadaceae bacterium | reverse complement strand
AGTACGACGACTCGCTCGACGTCTTCGGCGTCCACTGCATCGGCGGCATCGTCGGTGCCCTCGGCACCGCCATCGTCGCCGATCCGGCGCTCGGCGGACAGGGCTGGTTCGATTATACCGTCTTCCCCGCGGTCGCCGGCACCTACGACATGGGCGCGCAGCTCGTGACGCAGATCAAGGCGGTGCTGCTGACCCTCGTCTGGTCGGGCGTCGGTTCGGCCATCCTCTACTTCATCGTCGACAAGACGCTGGGCCTTCGTCCGACCGACGACGCCGAGCGTGAGGGCCTCGACATCACCGACCACGGTGAGCGCGCCTACAATTATTGACCAGTTCCTCCCCAAGGAAACCACACTGGCCGGATGGGCAACCATCCGGCCTTTTTTTGGCGGGTGCCGCACGGGCTTTTTTCCGCCCCATGAGGTCGGCATAGAGGCTCGAGGAACCCGAGGTGTCATGAGCGAAACCCCGCAGGAGGCGGCGAAGACCCGCCGCCGCTGGATCAATGTCGGCGAGATCGTCGGCATCCTCGCGCTGGCGATCTCGGCGGCGAGCTACTGGGACTCGCATCGCGAGCGCGAGGCCGAGGTCGCCGCCAAGATGGCTCCGGCAAGCCGAGGCCCGTCGCTGGTCCTGACCGGCGCCGCCGACGCGGAGGGCGACCGGATCGACCTCCGTGCCGCCGCGAGCGACCAGGTCATCCAGACGCAGACGATCCGCTTTCCGGCCGCCGTCCGCGCCGACGCGGTCGAGACGACCGGTCATGCCCGGATCGAGGCGGCGTGGTTCGAGAGCGGTGTGCGCGCGGCGGCGAACAAGGCCAAGGGGCGCCACCGCATCGCCGTGGGCATCGAGACAGTCTATGTCGCCGGCGATGCGACACGCACCGACCGCGCCGTCTACGACATCGGCTATACGCGGCGCGAGCGCTTCCTGCGGCCCGACGCGGTCGCGCTCGAGGGCATCTCGCTCGTCGCGGCGCATGTCGGGACTGACCTACAGCAGCGCGTCGACGCCCGCTTCGCGCGGCAGGCGAAGTAACCGGCTGCTTAGGGTTTCGAGCTGATCGCCGAGGGATGCGCCGCCAAACGGGCGATCTCGTCGGGCCCGGGATCGCGGTCGCGGATGATCGCGGCGGCGGCGGCGACGGCGGCGGGATCGTAGGGCGGCGGCGCGACTGGGGTCGCGGCGACGGCGCCTGCTGCCGGCCAGCGCGGGCCGAAGCTGGCGACGGCGAAATAGAGGAGCTTGGCCTGCGCCACCGCCACCGACGAGGCGATCATCGCGTCGTAGAACACGCGGTGGACCTGTTGCCACGGCCGGTTGCGGCGATCGCAATAATGGTCGTGGACGATCGAGGCGTTGCGGTAGCGCCCCTCGAACGGGCCGCCGATCAGCGCCCAGAGCGGCCGCGGGATCGACGCGCCGTCGACCACTGTCCCTGCCGGCACCGGCCAGCGGACGCCCCTGGCGTCGTGGAAACCGAACGGCTCCTTGAGCTTCACCGTCCGCCCGTCGGCAAGCAGTTCGACGATCGGCACGCCGTCGAAGCCGGGAGTCGCCACGGCCTACGCCCCGGCGAGCCGGACCAGCGTCGGGCGCAGGCCCGAGACGTCGTAGCGCCCCCGCGCGGCGGCGGCGACGATCGCATCGGCGTCGCCGCCGCGCTTCGCCGCGGCTAGCGCCCAGAGATTGGCCGAGCGCGTCCCCGAGCGGCAGAAGGCGAGGACCGGCTGGTGCGCGGCGAGCACCGTCGCCATCGCCTCGACCTGATCGCCGCCGAAGCCGGCATGGTCGATCGGGATCGCGGTATAGCCGAGCCCCGCTGCCGTCGCGGCAGCGCGGATCGCTTCGCCGGCCGGCTGGCCCGCGACTTCGCCGTCCGGACGGTTGTTGACGATATGGACGAAGCCGGCGGCCGCGGCGGCGGCGACGTCGTCGGGGGTGATTTGACCGGCGACGCTGATCTCGTCGGTGAGACGGATGAACATGGCGCTCCCTCTAGCTCGTCGGGCTGCCCGCCGAAACCGCGGTCACGCCGGGCGGATCGTCGGGCAGGGGGATGAACTCGTGCTCGCCCGGCACCGTGGCGAAGCGCCCGGCGCGCCAGTCGTCCTTGGCCTGCTCGATCCGCGCGAGCGACGGGCTGACGAAGTTCCAGAAGACGTGCCGCGGCGTCATCGCCGCGCCACCGAGCAGCATCGCGCGCGTCGCCTCGAGCGCCCGCCAGCGGACGGACGCGCCGGCGGCGAACACCAGCATCCGGCCAGCGTCGTGGCGGACGCCGTCGAGCTCGATCGCACCGGCGGCGATATAGACGGCGCGCTCCGCGTGGTCGTCGGGCAGCGCGACGTCGGCACCGGCGTCGGCCTCGACGTCGATGTAGAACAGCGGCGACAGCGTCGCCACCGGCGACACGGCGTGGAAGGCGTGGCCGGCGATCAGCGTCCGCCGGGCGCCGTCGAAGCGGATCGTCGGCAGCGAGTCGGCTGGATGATGCGCGAACGCCGGCGCGGTCTCGATTTGGTCGTCGGGCAGCGCTACCCACGCCTGGATGCCGTGCATCCGCTGCCCGGCGGCACGCTCGGCGGGCGGCGTCCGTTCGCTGTGGGTGATGCCGCGCCCGGCGGTCATCCAGTTGACCGCGCCGGGCGCGATGTCGATCACCGTGCCGAGACTGTCGCGGTGGCCGAGCGCGCCTTCAAACAGGTAGGTCACTGTCGCCAGCCCGATGTGCGGATGCGGCCGGACGTCGATGCCGGTGCCCGGCGCGAAGTCGGCGGGGCCGAGATGGTCGAAGAAGACGAACGGTCCGACCTGCCGCAGCGCGGGAGACGGCAGCACGCGCGCGACGCTGAACCCGCCGAGGTCGCGGGTGCGGCCGGGGATGGTATGGGCGATGCTCATTCGGCGGCTTCGTCGAGCCCCTGCGGCGGCAGGTTGTGCCCAAGCAGGCGCAGCAGCTCGGCGGCCGAGGCGACGATGTTGGTGCCGGGTCCGAAGATCGCGGCGGTGCCGACGCTGCGCAGGAACTCGTAGTCCTGCATCGGGATGACGCCGCCGGCGATGACGCGGATGTCGGACCGCCCGGCGAGCCTAAGCGCGGCAATCAGTTCGGGGATCAGCGTCTTGTGGCCCGCGGCGAGGCTCGACGCGCCGACGATGTCGACGTCCTCGGCGACGGCGAGCGCGGCGGCTTCGGTCGGCGTCTGGAACAGCGGCCCGACGGTGACTTCGAAGCCGAGGTCGGCATAGGCGCTGCCGACGACCTTGGCGCCGCGGTCGTGGCCGTCCTGCCCCATCTTGGCGATCAGCACGCGCGGGCGGCGGCCCTTGCGCTGCTCGAACGCGGCGATGCCGGTCTGGACGCGGGCATAGCCGGGGTCGCCGCCATAGGCCGCGCCATAGACGCCGCTGACCATGCGCACGACCGCGGCATGGCGGCCGAAGACATCCTCCATCGCGCTCGAGATCTCGCCGAGGGTGCACCGCGCCCGCGCCGCCGCCACCGCCAGCGCCAGCGTGTTGCCGTCGCCCGCCGCGCCGACGCGGATCGCTTCGAGCGCGGCCTCGGCGGCGGCGGCGTCGCGTGCGCCGCGAACCTTCGCCAGCAGCGCGATCTGGGCCTCGCGGACGCTGTCCGAGTCGACGTCGAGGATGTCGATCGCGTCGTCGGTGTCGCGCGCGTATTTGTTGACGCCGACGACGACCGTCTCGCCGTGGTCGACCGCCGCCTGCTTCGCCGCCGCCGCCTCCTCGATCTGCAGCTTGGGATAGCCGCTGGCGACCGCCTTGGTCATGCCACCCATCTTCTCGATGTCGGTGATCATCGCCCACGCCTTGTCGGCGAGCTCGGCGGTCAGCGCCTCGACATAATAGGAACCGCCGAGCGGATCGACGACGCGGGTGATGCCGGTCTCCTCGGCGAGGACGAGCTGGGTGTTGCGCGCGATCCGCGCGGAGAAGTCGGTCGGCAGCGCGATCGCCTCGTCGAGGGCGTTGGTGTGGAGCGACTGGGTGCCGCCGAGCACCGCCGCCATCGCCTCGACCGTCGTGCGGACGACGTTGTTGTACGGATCGCGTTCGGTCAGGCTGACGCCGCTCGTCTGGCAATGCGTCCGCAGCATCAGCGACTTCGGGTCGCGTGCGCCGAAGCCGGCCATGATCTTCGCCCAGAGCTGGCGCGCGGCGCGGAGCTTCGCCACCTCCATGAAGAAGTTCATGCCGATGGCGAAGAAGAAGCTGAGCCGCGGCGCGAAGGCGTCGACGTCGAGGCCGCGCGCCTGCGCCGCACGGACATATTCCATGCCGTCGGCGAGGGTGAACGCCAGCTCCTGGAGCTGCGTCGCCCCGGCCTCCTGCATGTGATAGCCCGAGATCGAGATCGAGTTGAAGCGCGGCATGTGCGCGGCCGTAAAGGCGATGATGTCGGCAACGATCCGCATCGACGGCGCCGGCGGATAGACATAGGTGTTGCGGACCATGAACTCCTTTAGGATGTCGTTCTGGATCGTGCCTTCGAGCAGTTCGGGCGCGACCCCCTGCTCCTCGGCGGCGACGATGTAGAAGGCGAGGCACGGGATGACCGCGCCGTTCATCGTCATCGACACGCTCATCTTGTCGAGCGGTATGCCGTCGAACAGGATCTTCATGTCCTCGACCGAGTCGATCGCGACGCCGGCCTTGCCGACGTCGCCGGTGACACGCGGATGATCGCTGTCGTAGCCGCGGTGCGTGGCAAGGTCGAAGGCGACCGACAGGCCCTTCTGGCCGCCGGCGAGGTTGCGCCGGTAGAAGGCGTTCGACGCCTGCGCGGTCGAGAAGCCGGCGTACTGGCGGATGGTCCACGGTCGTCCGGCGTACATCGTCGCCTTGACGCCGCGGGTGTAGGGCGCGAATCCCGGCAGGCCGGGATCGATGCCGGCGACGTCGTCGGCGGTGTACAGCGGCCGGACGTCGATCCCTTCCGGGGTCGCCCAGGTCAGGTCGGCGCCCTTGGTCTCCTTGGCCGCGAGGCCCCGCCAGTCCGCGATCGTCTTGTCGGTCATACGTCCCTCCAGTTGCGGACTATACGGATGTCGCGCCGTCAATGGTACAACTAGCGTTGTCCCGCGTTACAAGGGACATAACAATGCTAGAGCCATACGAACCGGGAGGACGCGGACAGGCCAGCATGCGCAAGCCGCGAGACCTCGACACGATGCGGCCGGCGCTCTCGGGGCTGCGCTATCCGGCGCTGCGGCCTTATCTCGACGCGCCGCCGACGGCCAGCGAGACGCCCGAGATGGCGGCGGGCCGCGCGTTGCTGATAACCGGCTGGGAACGGCTGCTGCGCGGCACGATCGAGTGCGTCGACGTCCATATGCGCAACGGCTGGATCATCCCCGACATCATCGAACTGCGCCTGCGCGGACCGGTGGCCGAGGCGTCGACCGTCTACGGCGCGTGGAACCACGCCTTCGCGCTCGACGAGGTCAGCATGGTCCGCTGCATCGACTTCGGCCGCTTCAGGGACTGATCACTCGGCCGCGAGCATCGCCGGGGCGGCGTTGCCGCCGGCGAGTTCGAGCAGGCGCTTCTCGAGGGTCTTGAGCCGGGCCGGGTTGTCGATCTTCTCGGCGGTTAGGTCGGTCAGGTAGAAGACGTCGACCGCGCGCTCGCCGTAGGTCGCGATATGCGCCGAATGGATCGTCAGCCGCGCGCTGAACAGCGCGTGGGTCAGCGAGTAGAGCAGCGCCGGCCGGTCGAGGGCGTTGACCTCGACGACGGTGTAGCGGTTCGACGCCTTGTTATCGATCAGCACGTTCGGCTCGACGCGGAACGCGTCCGCCCGCCGCCGCGCCAGCGGGCGCGCGGCCAGCCGGTCGGCGAGGCGAATCTGGCCGCTGAGCACGTCCTCGATCGAGCGCTTGAGGCGGGCGAGCTGGCCGGCTTCGGCGAACGGGCGTCCGAGCGGGTCGGCGACGACGAAATTGTCGAGCGCGCGCCCGTCGCGGGTCGTATGGATGCGCGCGTCGAGGATGTTCGCGCCGCCGAGCGAGATCGCCCCGGCGATCCGGTAGAACAGGCCGGGATGGTCGGCGGCATAGACCGTGACCAGCGTCGTCCCCATCGTCGGATCGACCTCGAAGCCGATCGACAACGGGCTGTTGGCGGCGTCGGCGCGCTCGACCAGGCAAGCGTTCTTGAACAGCACGTCGGGTTGTTCTGCGACCCAGTACGGATCGCCGAGACGCCGGGCATAGGCGGCGAACTCTGCCTTCGGCCATTCGAGCTCGGCCGCCAGCGCCGTCTGCTTGGCGAGGATGCGCTCGCTCCGCCCGGTCTGCTTGTGGCCGAGGCGGAGGACTTCCTCGGCGGCGTCGAACAGGTCGCGCAGCAGCTGGCCCTTCCAGTTGTTCCACACCGTGGGCCCGACCGCGCGGATGTCGACCACGGTCAGGACCAGCAGCAGCCGCAACCGCTCGGGCGAGGCGACGATCTCGGTGAAGTCGAGGATCGTCTTGAAGTCGGCGAGGTCGCGCTTGAACGCCGTCGACGACATCAGCAGGTGGTAGCGGACGAGCCACGCCACGGTCTCGGTCTCCGCCGGGGTCAGGCCGAGCCGCGGGCACAGCGTCATGGCGATCTCGGCGCCGAGCTCGCTATGGTCGCCGCCGCGGCCCTTGGCGATGTCGTGGAGCATCACCGCGACATAGAGCACGCGCCGCGACACGATCTGCTGCATCACCGCGACGCACTGCGGATGATCCTCCTTCAGCTCGCCGCGTTCGATCCGCGACAGCAGGCCGATGGCGCGGATCGTATGCTCGTCGACGGTATAATGGTGATACATGTCGTACTGCATCTGGGCGACGACGCGGCCGAAGTCGGGGATGAAGCGGCCGAATACGCCCGCCTCGCTCATCCAGCGGAGCTCCTTGTCGGGGGTGTCGCGCGCGGTCAGCACGTCCATGAACAGGGCGTTGGCGCGCGGGTCGCGGCGCACCCGCTCGCTGATCAGGCCGGCGTCGCGCCCCGCCTGGCGCATCGCCAGCGGGTGGATGTCGAGCTTCGCCGACGCCGCCAGCGCGAACATCTCGATCAATCTGACGGGATCGTCGCGGAAGAACGCGTCGTTCGGCACGCCGAGGCGCTGCCCGCGCAGCGTGAAGCCGTTGAGCTTGCGCGGCCGCCGCGTCAGCGTCGGGATCCACGAACTTCGCCCGAAACTCTCCTCGAGGTGCGCGAGGAACAGTCCGGTCAGGTCGCCGACCTGGCGCGCGACGAGAAAATAGTGCCGCATGAAGCGCTCGACCGCCGACATGCCGCCGCGTTCGGCGTAGCGCATGCGCGACGCCAGCTCGCGCTGGACGTCGAACGTCAGCCGCTCCTCGGCGCGTCCGGCGATGTCGTGGAGGTTGCACCGCACCGCCCACAGGAAGTTCTCGGCCTTGACGAACTGGCGGAGTTCGGTCGCGGTCAGCAGCTCCTTGTCGACGAGATCGCCGACGGCCTCGACCTGATAGGCGTATTTGCCGATCCAGAACAGCGTGTGCAGGTCGCGCAAGCCGCCCTTGCCCTCCTTGAGGTTGGGCTCGACGACGTAGCGGCTGTCGCCCATGCGGTGGTGCCGGGCGTCGCGCTCGGCGAGCTTGTCGGCGACGAAGGCGCTGGCGGTGCCGGCGACGATCTCCTTCTTGAAGCGCGCCGCGGCCTCGGCATAGAGCGCCTGGTCGCCCCAGATGTAGCGCCCCTCGAGCAGCGCCGTGCGGATCGTGAGGTCGACGCGCGCCATGCGGATCATGTCGTCGAGCGACCGCGTCGAATGGCCGATCTTCAGCCCGAGGTCCCACAGCAGGTAAAGGATCGTCTCGATCACCTGTTCGCCCCAGCCGGTCTGCTTCCACGGGGTGAGGAACATGATGTCGACGTCGGAAAACGGCGCCATCTCGCCGCGGCCGTAGCCGCCGACCGCGATCAGCGTCAGCCGCTCCGCCGCGGTCGGGTTGGCGGCGGGATAGAGGGCGGTGGTGGTGAAATCGAAGATCAGCCGCAGCAGCTGGTCGGTCAGGAACGCGCCCGAGGCGGCGGTCTCGAGTCCCCGCGACGGGTGCTCGTGCAGGCGGCGACGGATCTCGGCACGCCCCTCGGCGAGCGCGGTGCGCATGATCCGGGCACAGGCATCGCGCCGCCGCTCGACCGTCGCCTCGACCGCGGCGGTGTCGCGGAGGAGATCGCCGAGCGTGCGGCGGTCAATGATCGCGCGCCGCAGGGGTATCGAATCGAAACGGGGAGACATGCGGGCGCAGATAGGGGTTCGCCGCGCGAAGCGCCACCGTATGCTGGCGTCCTCGCGGCAACTACGGCTGCGCCAGCGCCTTGAGTTCGTAGACGATGTCGAGGGCTTCGCGCGGGCTGAGCGCGTCGGGGCTGACGGCCGCAAGGCGGTCGCGCAGCCGGTCGGGCGGCGGGGTGTCGGGGGTG
>CAXUEV010000058.1:0-8501 GCA_964250105.1 uncultured Sphingomonadaceae bacterium | reverse complement strand
CGACGCCGCCAAGACAGAGTTCGACGTACCGAAGCTGTTGTTCGGCGGACCGGTCGCGGAACTGTCGGGACGGGCATCGCTGGCGGCGGGCAATGTCGCGCTCGCCGCGCTCGGCGAATTCCGGCAGTCGCGCAGCCACGCGCCCGCCGGCGGCATCATCGGCTGACCGCGCTCATGACGCGTTCATGCCGCAGCGACTAGACGGGCTGCTCGCCGATCGAACAGTCTAGGAACCTCAATGCGTCTTTTTTCCGCCGTCGCCATCCTGCTCTTCGCCGTCGCCCCACTAGCTTCGGCGCCCGCGTCGGCGCAGGTTGCGGCGAGCCCCGCCGAGGCGACCGCCGCCGGCCAGTTCGTCGACGGACTTGCCGACCGGGCCTTCGCCGTGCTGCGCGAGACCTCGTCGCCGGCGGCGATCAAGGCCAAGTTCCGCGGCATGCTCAAGGAAAATTTCGCGGTCGACGACGCCGGCGCGCGGCTGATCCGGCGCTATCGCTCGCAGATCACACCGGCGCAGCTGGCGGCGTACCAGGCCGTGTTGCCCGACTATATCGTCAACGTCTACGCCGACCGGTTGATCAACTATGCCGACGCCGACGTGAAGATCGTCCGCACCCAGCCGCGCGGCACGCGCGGCGACGTCGACGTCTTTTCGCGGATCGCGACGCCGGGCAAGCAGCCGTTCGACATCATCTGGCAGGTGCAGAAAGGCCCGGGCGGCAAGTGGCTGATCAGCAACGTCACCGTGTCGGGGGTCAACCTGTCGCTGACGCAGGAGGCCGATTTCTCGTCGTTCATCGCCAAGAACGGCTTCGACGCGCTGGTCGCGATGATGAAGTCCGCAAACGGCCGGTCGGCGTGACGGGGCAGGGCGGACCGGCCCGCCGGTGACGACCAGGCTCCACCTCGTCTTCGGCGGCCGCGTGGCCGACCCGCAGGGCCTTGATTTTGAGGATCCGGCCAAGCTCGACATCGTCGGCATCTTTCCCGACTACGCCGAGGCCGAGACGGCTTGGCGGTCGAACGCACAACGGACGGTCGACGACGCGGCGATGAAGTACGTCATCGTTCACCTGCACCGGCTGCTCGAGCCTGACGCGACCTAGGCGCGTCGCAGACGGCGGGCGATCGGTTGGGCGACGACCAGCCCGACGACGAAGCCGCCGATGTGCGACCAGATCGCGATGCCGCCGCCGCCGGTGTTGAACGCGACTGCGGTCAGCAGCTGCAGCCCGATCCATGTCGTCGCATACCATAGCGCCGTCGTGAGTTCGGCCGAGACGTCGATGCCGAAAATTCGCCGCGCTGCCGCGCGGCTGCGCGCGAAGATGAGCGCGTAGGCGGCGAAGATGCCGGCGATCGCGCCGCTGGCGCCGACCACGGGTATGGTCGACAACGGTGCCACCGCCCACTGCAGCAGGCCGCCGGCCACGCCGCTGACGATGTAGAGCAGGACGAAACGCCCCGGCCCGGCGACGGCTTCGACATGCCGGCCGACCCACGACAGGAACAGAAGGTTGAGCGCGAGGTGGAGCCAGCCGCCGTGGAGGAACAGCGACGTCAGCAGAGTCAGTGGTGCCGGCAGTGCGCCGTGCACGACCAGCGCGCCGCTCAACCGTGCCGGGATCAGCCCGGCCGCCGCCGTCATCGCCGCCGCCAGCGCGTCGCCGCCGACGGTGGCGACGAGCTGGACGACCACGCACGCGGCGACGATCGACCGGGTGATCGACGCGCTCGGCGACGGCGGCTTGACGTTGAAGCCGCCCTCCGGCTTCAAATGAACTCGACCTTCTGGATCGTGTAATATTTGTCGCCCGACGGAGTCGTCACCTCGACCTCCTCGTTGAGCCGCCGCCCGATCAGCGCGCGCCCGAGCGGCGACGAATAGGAAATCCGCCCGCTCTTGGCGTCGGCTTCGGTCTGGCCGACGATCTGGTAGGTGACCGGCTTATCGTCCTCGTCGAGCAGGCCGACGGTCGCGCCGAACACGACCTTGTCGCCCGACAGCGTCGTCGGATCGATCACCGTCGCGCGTGCGAGCTTGTCCTCGAGGTCCATGATCTGCGCCTCGATATGCCCCTGGCGCTCCTTGGCGGCATGATATTCGGCGTTCTCGGACAGGTCGCCATGGGCGCGCGCGACCTCGATGTCCTCGACGTTCTTCGGACGCTCCTTCTCCTTCAGGTCGCGCAGCGTCGCCGTCAGCGTGGCATGCCCTTCCGCGAGCATCGGAAACTTGTCGACCGTCGCCATCAAAAACGAACCTTCCCTGGTTGACGTCCGCGCCCTCGGTGGAGCGACCACCGCCAGCGGCAATGTCTCTGTCCGGGAGCTTAAGCGTCGAGCGCTGCATAATATGACTGCAGCGACCGCACTTCAAGCGGTCGCTGCTTCAACGCGGCAATGGCGGCGACGGCGGCGACGCTCGCGGCGGCGGTGGTGAAATAGGGGATCTTGCCGTACAGCGCCGAGCCGCGGATCGACGCCGAATCCTTCAGTGACTGCAGGCCCTCGGTGGTGTTGAAGATCAGCGCGACGCCGCCGTCCTTGATCCGGTCGACGATATGCGGGTGCCCCTGCTGGACCTTGTTGACGCGCTCGACGGCGATGCCGTGGCCGTCGAGGAAGGCGGCGGTGCCGTCGGTCGCGATCAGTGTAAAGCCCATGTCGACGAGGTCGCGCGCCGCGTCGAGCACCACCGGCTTGTCGCCCGGCTTGACCGAGACGAACACCGTCCCCGCCATCGGCAGCACCGTGCCGGCGCCGAGCTGCGCCTTGGCGAAGGCCATGGCGAAGTCGGCATCGATGCCCATGACCTCGCCGGTCGAGCGCATCTCGGGGCCGAGCACCGAGTCGGTGCCGGGGAAGCGGGCGAACGGGAACACCGCCTCCTTGACCGCGATATGCTGCCACGGGCGGCGCGCGAGGGCGAAGCTGGCGAGGCTCTCGCCGGCCATGACCCGCGCCGCGATCTTGGCGACGGGAATGCCGGTGGCCTTGGCGACGAACGGCACGGTGCGCGACGCGCGCGGGTTGACCTCGATCAGGTAGACGTCGCCGTCCTTGACCGCGAACTGGATGTTCATCAGCCCGCGGACGTTAAGCGCCCGGGCGAGGAGCGCCGTCTGGCGCTCGATCTCGGCGATGATCGCCGGCGGCAGCGAGTGCGGCGGGATCGAACAGGCGCTGTCGCCCGAATGGACGCCCGCCTCCTCGATATGCTGGAGGACGCCGGCGACGAACACGGTGTCGGCGTCGGCCAGCGCGTCGACGTCGACCTCGATCGCGTCGCGCAGGTAGCGGTCGATGAGGACGGGTGAAGTTCCCGAGACTTGCACGGCTTCCCTGATGTACGTGTCGAGCTGGGCGGGGGTGTCGACAACCTCCATCGCGCGGCCGCCGAGCACGTACGACGGGCGCATCAGCACCGGATAGCCGATCGCCGAGGCGACCGCGACCGCCTCGTCGCGCGACCGGGCGAGGCCGTTCGCCGGCTGCTTCAGCCCGAGCCGCTCGACCAGCGCGGCGAAACGCTCGCGATCCTCGGCGAGGTCGATATTGTCGGGCGAGGTGCCGAGGATCGGGATGCCGGCGTCCTTCAGCCGCTGCGCCAGCTTGAGCGGGGTCTGGCCGCCGAACTGGACGATGACGCCGATCAATTCTCCGTTTTCCATCTCCTTGTGGAGGACCTCGAGCACGTCCTCGGCGGTCAGCGGCTCGAAATAGAGCCGGTCGGACGTGTCGTAGTCGGTCGACACCGTCTCGGGGTTGCAGTTGATCATGATCGTCTCGAACCCAGCGTCGGCGAGGGCGAAGCAGGCGTGGCAGCAGCAATAGTCGAACTCGATGCCCTGGCCGATGCGGTTGGGGCCGCCGCCGAGGATGACGACCTTGCGCGCGCCCGTCGGCGCGCTCTCGTCCTCGGGCGCGCCGAAGCTCGGCGCGGCGTAAGTCGAATACATGTACGGCGTTTTCGCGGCGAACTCGGCGGCGCAGGTGTCGATCCGCTTGAACACCGGGCGGACGCCGAGGCGGTGGCGCCGCGCGGCGACCTCGGTCTCGCTCGCGCCGGCGAGCGTCGCCAGTCGCGCGTCGGCGAAGCCCATCGCTTTCAGCCGCCGCAGGCCCGCCGTGCTATCGGGCAGACCGTCGGCGCGCACCTGCGCTTCGGTAGCAACAATCTCGGCGATCCTGTTAAGAAACCAGGGTTCATAGTGGGTGATGGCGTGGACGCGAGCGACGTCGAAGCCCGACCGCAGCGCCTGCGCCGCGATCAGCAGCCGGTCGGGACCCGGGATGCTCAGTGCCGCGGCGATCTCGGCATCCGACGCACCGGCGAGCGCGGCCACCTCGTCGAAGCCGGTCAGCCCGGTCTCCAATCCGCGCAATGCCTTCTGCAGGCTTTCGTGGATCGTGCGGCCGATCGCCATGACCTCGCCGACCGACTTCATCGCCGTCGACAGCACCGCCTCGGCGCCTTTGAACTTCTCGAAGGCGAAGCGCGGGATCTTGGTCACGACATAGTCGATCGTCGGCTCGAACGCGGCCGGGGTTGCGCCGGTGATGTCGTTCTGCACCTCGTCGAGCGTATAGCCGACCGCGAGCAGCGCCGCGACCTTGGCGATCGGGAAGCCGGTCGCCTTCGACGCCAGCGCCGACGAGCGCGACACCCGCGGGTTCATCTCGATCACCACCAGCCGGCCGTCGGCGGGGTTGACCGCGAACTGGACGTTCGAGCCGCCGGTCTCGACGCCGATCTCGCGCAGGCACGCGATCGACGCGTTGCGCATGATCTGATATTCCTTGTCGGTCAGCGTCAGGATGGGCGCGACGGTGATGCTGTCGCCGGTGTGGATCCCCATCGGGTCGATATTCTCGATGCCGCAGACAATGATGGCGTTGTCGTTGCGGTCGCGCACCACCTCCATCTCATATTCCTTCCACCCGAGCACCGATTCCTCGATCAGCACCTCGGTGGTCGGCGAGGCGTCGAGCCCCGTGCCGACGATGTGGAGGAACTCGGCACGGTTCCAGGCGATGCCGCCGCCGGTCCCGCCCATGGTGAACGACGGCCGGATGATCGTCGGCAGGCCAACGAAGTCGAGCGCTTCGAGCGCTTCGCTGATGCTGTGCGCGATGCGGCTGCGCGGGCTTTCGAGCCCGATCCTGTCCATCGCGTCGCGGAACTTCAACCTGTCCTCGGCCTTGTCGATCGCCTCGGCGTCGGCGCCGATCAGCTCGACGCCGTACTTCGCCAGCGTGCCGTCGCGGAACAGGGCGAGGGCGGTGTTCAATGCCGTCTGCCCGCCCATCGTCGGCAGCAGCGCATCGGGCCGCTCGACGGCGATGATCTTGGCGACGACCTCGGGCGTGATCGGCTCGACATAGGTCGCGTAGGCCATGTCGGGATCGGTCATGATCGTCGCCGGGTTCGAGTTGACGAGGATGATCCGATAACCCTCGGCCTTGAGCGCCTTGCACGCCTGGGTGCCCGAATAATCGAACTCGCACGCCTGCCCGATGATGATCGGACCGGCTCCTATGATGAGGATCGAGGCGATGTCGGTGCGCTTGGGCATTGCTGGTCCTGTCAGCCACGCCTAGATGATTGCAGTGCAATCACCTTGGAGGGTGAGATGGCGAGCGTGACCGTGCGGCGCATCGACGAAGACACTAAGAATTGGCTGCGACGTCGTGCAAACGCGGCCGGACGGTCGGTCGAGGGCGAGATACGCGACCTGCTTGCGCGTGAGAAGGCGCGTGATGAAAACGGTCGATATCCGCCGGGGCTTGCGCCGCACGATGGCGAAGGTGTCGGTAGCTGGCTATATCGGATCAGCCGTCCCGGCTTCGACATAGAATTGCCCGACCGCTCTGCCGAGACAATGCGCGATCCGTTCGCGTGATCCTGGTCGACACGAACGTCCTGAGCCAACCGTTGCGCCCGGACGGGGACACTGGCGTGGTCGCATGGATCGACCGGTATTATACCGATATCCGGGTGCCGACGCTCGTCGTCTCGGAACTGATCTATGACGCGCACATGCTGCATGACCGGCAACAACGTGATCGCCTCGCGCTCAGAATCGATCTGCTGCTCGCAAGATTCGCCAATCGTTTCGTGACGTTCGACCTCGCCGCTGCGCGTCGTCACGGACAGATCGCCGGGGAATGCCAGCGCGTCGGTCGACGCTTGACGCCCGTCGATGGTCGGATCGCCGCGATGGCGCTCGAGCTTGGAGCAAGTGTCGCCACACGTAACGTCAGCGACTTCGCACCCACCGGTGTCGCCGTCATCGATCCGTGGACCGCGTGAGCGGCGCCTCCAAAGGGTCGATTACGCATGTCTGCCCGATGATGATCAGACCGGCGCTGACGACATACCCCTGTTGCCGCCCTGTTTTCATCGGATCGCCTTCACGAACCGCTCGAACAGATAATGGCTGTCCTGCGGCCCCGGGCTTGCTTCGGGGTGGTACTGGACGCTGAAGGCGCTGCTGTCGGTCAGTTCGAGGCCGGCGAGCGAGCCGTCGAACAGGCTGACGTGGGTGGCGCGTGCGTTCGGCGGGAGGGTGGCCGCTTCGACGGCGAAGCCGTGGTTCATGCTGGTGATCTCGACGCGGCCGTCGGACAGGCGCTTGACCGGGTGGTTGGCGCCGCGGTGGCCCTGGTGCATCTTCATCGTCTTCGCGCCGACGGCGAGGCCGAGCAGCTGGTGGCCGAGGCAGATGCCGAACAGCGGCTTGCCGGCGTTGAGCAGGCGCTGGATCGTCGGCACGGCGTGGATGCCGGTCGCCGCCGGGTCGCCGGGGCCGTTCGACAGGAAAATGCCATCAGGGGCGTGTGCCATGATCGCGTCGAAGCTCGCGGTCGCCGGGACCACGGTCACCCGTGCGCCGGCGGCGACCAGGTTCCTGAGGATATTACGCTTTATTCCGTAATCGACGGCGACGACGTGCGGGCCGTCGGGGTTGGCGGCGTGGGTCGCATAGCCGATGCCGAGCGTCCACAGCCCGTCGTCCCACGCGTAGCTCTGCGTCGCCGACACCTGTGCTGCCAAGTCCATGCCTTCGAGCCCCGGCCAGCCCTGCGCCTGCGCCAGCAGCGCGGGCATGTCGAACGTGCCCGCCGCCGAATGGGCGATGACGGCGTTCGGGGCGCCGCGTTCGCGGATGCGCCGCGTCAGCGCGCGCGTGTCGACGCCGGCGAGGCCGATCCGGCCCCAGCTCCTGAGCCAGTCGTCGAAGCTGCGGTCGGCGCGGAAGTTCGCCGCCTCGGTCGGATCGGCGGCGACGATCAGCCCGAGCGCATGCGGATTGGTCGCCTCGATGTCCTCAAGGTTGGCGCCGGTGTTGCCGATGTGCGGCGTGGTGAAGGTGATGATCTGCCCGGCGTAGCTCGGGTCCGTCATAACCTCTTGATAACCTGTCATCGCGGTATTGAAGCAGACCTCGCCGACCGCCGCGCCCTCCGCGCCGATGCCGCGACCCCAGACGATCGTGCCGTCGGCCAACGCCAGCACGCCGGTCGCGCCGGCGGGCTGGGCGTGCGGCGGTGCATCGACCAAGGTCGTTCCTTCGGCTGGCGGTGGGGCAAACGCATGCGCCGATAGGGGCGGGGCGTCGCGCGGTCAATTCTATTCTTGATCGCCGGCGGGGGCTATCGTCGCCGGTCAACCGAATCGATGGGACCGGCATGATCCGCGACGACATCAAGGCGGCGACGATCGTCGCGATGAAGGCCAAGGACAGCGCGCGGTTGGGGACGCTGCGGCTGATCTCGGCGGCGTTGAAAAACAAGGACATCGAGCTGCGGACAGGCACGGCGCCGCAGGACGACGACGTGCTGGTGGCCGATGTCCTGACCAAGATGGCGAAGCAGCGGCGCGAATCGATCGAGATGTACGTCGCCGGCAAGCGCCCCGAACTGGCCGATGCCGAGCGTGCCGAGCTTGAAGTGATCGAGGGATTCCTGCCGCAGCGGATGGCGGCGGCGGATGTGGCGGCGGTCGTCGGCGCGCTGGTCGCCGAACTGGACGCCAATAATATCAAGGACATGGGGCGGGTCATGGCGGCGCTGAAGAAGCGGTTCGCGGGGCAGGTCGACATGGCGGGGGCGGGGGCGATGGTCAGGGCGGCGCTGAGCCGTTGAGCATTCCGCCGGCCTTTCTCGACGAGGTGCGGGCGCGGGTGGCGCTGACGACGGTCGTCGGGCGGCGGGTCAAGCTGAGCCGCGCGGGCCGCGAGTCGAAGGGCTGCTGCCCGTTCCACAACGAGAAGTCCCCGAGCTTTTTCGTCAACGACGACAAAGGCTTCTATCATTGTTTCGGCTGCGGCGCGCATGGCGACGTGATCCGCTTCGTCGTCGAGCAGGAGGGGCTCGGCTTCGTCGACGCGGTCAAATCGCTCGCCGCCGAGGCGGGGCTGGCGATGCCCGAGGAGACGCCGGCGAGCCGCGAGCGGGCGCAGGCGGCGGCCGGGCTGCACGAGGTGACCGCGACG